>DATHXP010000209.1:0-3091 GCA_035459605.1 Halomonas sp.
TTCGATACCGTTGGCGGCCTGATGATGCAGAGCTTTGGTCATCTGCCCAGCCGCGGCGAATGCACCGAGATCGACGGCTGGCGCTTCACCGTGCTCAACGCCGATAACCGCCGCATTCGGCTGATCGAAGTCGAGCGGCCCTAGGCCATCGCCGTTCGCCAGCCCGATCGAGAAACCCCATGACTACCTTGATCCATCGCCCGCTGGCCGGGTATCTGGCCGCCCTGATCGCCGGCCTGTTGACCACCCTGTCCGCGGCTCCGTTCGAGCTGTGGTGGCTGGCACCCGTGGCCGCGGGCCTCGTCTACGCCGGCCTCACCCGGCTGACGCCCCGCCAGGCCGCCTTCAAGGGCTGGTGCTACGGCCTGGGGCTGTTCGCCTCCGGCGCCTCCTGGGTCTACGTCTCGATTCACGACTACGGCTACACCGGCATGCCGCTGGCGCTGGCGCTGACCGCGCTCTTTGTCGCGGCCATGGCGCTGTTTTTTGCCGCGACGCTGTGGCTCTATCGCCGCTTCACGGGGCCAAGGCTATCGGCGCTGACCTTTGCCGGCGCCTGGACCCTGGGCGAGGCCATGCGCACCTGGCTGTTCACCGGCTTCCCCTGGCTGCTGCTTGGAAGCGGGCAGCTGGATGGCCCGCTGGCCGCCTGGGCGCCGATTGGCGGCGTCTACCTGCTGTCGCTGATCACCGCGCTGAGCGGCGCCCTGGGCGTGGCGCTGCTGCGGCGCCGCTACCTGGCCGCCGTGCCGCTGTCGGCGCTGTGGCTGCTGCCGCTTTTGTTTTCCCTGCTGGCGGCAACTCCCTGGACCCGCCCGGTCGGCAAGCCGGTGCGCGTCGCCCTGCTGCAGGGCAATCTCGACCAGGCAATAAAGTGGAGCGCCGAGGGCCAGCGCAGCGCGGCCAGCACCTATTTGACGCTGACGGCCAACCTGAATGCGCCGGTTGACCTGGTGATCTGGCCCGAAGCCGCCCTGCCGATGCTGGAGGATCAGGCGCGGCCTATCTTTGAGCGCGCCGCACGGCTGCTGCCCGAAGGCGCGGGCTTGATCTCGGGCATTCTCAGACGCGACGGCAGCGGAGGCTTTCATAACAGCGTGGTCAGCCTGGGGGCTGCCGAAGGCAGCTACGACAAGCGTCATCTGGTGCCGTTTGGCGAATACCTGCCGCTGGAAAACCTGCTGCGCGGCGCCATCGCCTTTTTCGACCTGCCGATGCCGGCCATCACCCCGGGCCGGAGCGATCAGCCGGTGATGCGCGCCGCCGGCGCGCGCATCGGCAACGCCATCTGCTACGAGATCATCTACGCCGATCTGGTCGTCGAGCAGGCGCGTCGCAGCGAGGTGATCCTGACCCTGTCCAACGACACCTGGTTTGGCGCCTCCATCGGCCCGCTGCAGCACCTGCAGATGGCGCGCCTGCGCGCGCTGGAAAACGGCCGCGAGGTGGTGCGCGCCACCAGCAACGGCGTGACCGCTATCATCGATGCGCAGGGCAAGATAGTAAAACGCCTGCCCCAGTTCGAGATGGCCACCCTGGTCGGCGAGTTCCAGCCCAGGCAGGGGCTGACGCCGTTCTCGCGTACCGGCAGCTGGCCGGTGTGGCTGCTGGCAAGCCTGATGGTGCTACCCGGCGTGCGCCTGCGGCGCAACGTGGGAACGATATTTAGATCGTGAAACCGCCGCGCAGCGGCGGCAGGTATTGCCTGTTACGACGAATCCAGGGCGCCTGGCGGCGCCCGTCGCAGCCTGAAGGCAGTTCCTACAGTCAAGCCGAGGTTTCGCCGATCACCTCGGGGATGGTCGTCTTGACATAGCGCCCCGGCGCCGCCTCGATGATCTCCAGCTCGCCGTCGCCCGGCTGACGCGCCGCCACCATCTTCTTGGGGTCGGCGTCGGCATAGCGGTTGCTGGTCATCCAGCTCTGCCAGTGCGGCCACCAGCTGCCCTCGTGGACCTCGGCACCTTCGAACCACTCCTCGTGGGTTTCCGGCAGCGCGTCATTGGTCCAGTAGCCGTACTTGTTCCTGTGCGGCGGGTTGACGATGCCGGCGATATGGCCGGAGCCGCCCAGCACGAAGGTCACCGGCCCCTTGGGCAGCAGCGCGCCGTAGTAGGTGCTGTTCCACTTGGCGATGTGGTCTTCCCGGGTGGAGATGAAATAGCTGGGCGCCGATATCTTGCGCAGGTCGATCTTGACCCCGTCGAGCTCGATGCCGTCCGGCTCCACCAGGCGGTTACCCACGTACATGTGACGCAGATACCAGCTGTGCACGCTGCCCGCCAGATTGGTGCTGTCGGTGTTCCAGTACAGCAGGTCAAAGGGCGCCGGCATCTCTCCTTTCAGGTAGTTGTTGATGTAGAAGGACCAGAACAGGTCGTTCTCGCGCAGCAGGTTGAAGGAGTAGGCCATGGCCCGCCCGTCCAGATAGCCCGTCCTGCTCATTTCCTCATCGAGCCAGTCGAGCACCGGTGGCGACAGCAGCACGCCAATCTCGCCCGGGTCGCGAAAGTCCTGCAGCGTCGCCATGTAGGTGACGGACCTCACTTTGCGCCCGCGGCGGGTGCTGGTGAGGTAGGCAACGGTCGAGGCGGCCAGGGTACCGCCGACGCAGTAGCTCATCAGGTTGACCGATTTCTCGCCACAGGCCTGCTCAATGGCCTCCATGGCTTCAATGGGCCCCATCTGCATGTAGTCGGCCCAGGTCAGGTCGCCCTGGGCGGGCCCCGGGTTGCGCCAGGAGATCAAAAAGACCGTGTGCCCCTGCCCCACCAGCCACTTGACCAGCGAGTTGTCTTCGCGCAGATCGAGAACGTAGTACTTGTTGATCCAGGGCGGTACCACCAGCAGCGGCGTCTTGAATACCTGCTCGGTGGTGGGCGAATATTGGATCAGCTGAATCAGCTCGTTCTCGTAGACCACCGCGCCCGGGGTCACGGCCACGTTTCGCCCCACCTCGAAGGCGCTGCGGTCCGTCATCGTGACGTTGAGCCCGCCGGCGGCGGAGTTCTCCAGGTCGCGACGCAGGTGGGCCAGCCCGTCGGCCAGGCTCTGGCCACGGGTCTCTATCAGCTGACGCATGGCCTCGGGG
>DATHXP010000210.1:0-7379 GCA_035459605.1 Halomonas sp.
CTTCAACCTGTTTTGCATGATTCACGGTACCGCTCGCGAGCGGGTGCTGGCTGAGCTCGACGCGCTGATCCGGCGCCAGGGCCTGGAAAACACCCCGCATCGGGTGCTGTTCAGCACGCACGCCTATCGCCAGCGCGGCGCCCGTTTCGTAGGAGGAGAGTGATGCCCGCAGACGCCGCCAGGCACGGCATCGCCGAGCTGGATCCCACTGACCGACGCATCATCAATCGGCTTCAGGAGGGGCTGCCCATCGTCGCGGCCCCCTTTGCGGCCGTTGCCGAGGAGCTCGAGATTGACGAGCCGACCCTGCTCGAGCGTCTCAAGGGTCTGCGCGAAAGCGGCGTGCTGACCCGCTTCGGCCCCATGTATCACGCCGAACGCCTGGGCGGCGGTCTGACGCTTGCCGCCATGGCGATTCCCGAGGAGCGCTTCGATGCGGTGGCCGAGCAGGTCAACGCCTTTCCCGAAGTCGCCCACAACTACCGCCGCGAGCACCGGCTCAACATGTGGTTTGTCCTGGCCACGGAAACGCCCGAGCGTATCGAGGCGAGCATCGCGGCCATCGAAGCCGCCACCGGCTATCCGGTTTACAACATGCCCAAGCGGGAGGAATTCCATGTCCGTCTCCACCTGCCGGTCTGAGGCCGCGCTGGCAGCGCCAATCGATGCCGTCGACCGCGCCATTGTGCTGGCCACCCAGGCGGGGCTGCCGCTGATCTCCGACCCCTGGGCGGCGGTGGGCGAGCGGGTCGGCGTGAGCGGTGAGGAGGTGCGTCGGCGCATGGCACGCATGCAGGCGCAGGGCGTGATTCGCCGCATCGCCGCGGTGCCCAACCACTATCGGCTGGGCTATGTGGCCAACGGCATGACCGTGTGGGACGTCAGCGACGAGGAGATCGACCGGCTGGGGCGCGACGTGGCCCGCCATCCGGGCGTTAGCCACTGCTACCGGCGCCCGCGCCACCTGCCGGAGTGGCCCTACAATTTGTTCGCCATGCTGCACGGCCACTCGCGAGCCGAAGTCGAAAGCCAGGCGCAAGAGATCGCCGATATGCTGGGCAGCGCCTGCCGGGACCATCAAATTCTTTACAGTACGCGCATTCTCAAGAAAACCGGGCTGCGCCTGGCCAATAGCCGCAGCTGACCGGACAAGGAGACCCGTATGTTTCGTGTCACCCGCTATATCAAGACGCTGCTGGAGCCCACGCCGCTGGAGCCGGCCCGCAAGCCGCCGGGACCGGTGGTGATCTGGAACCTGATTCGCCGCTGCAACCTGACCTGCAAGCACTGCTACACCACCTCCGCCGATATCGATTTCAAGGGCGAGCTTTCTACCGAGGAAGCCCTGGCGGTGCTTGAGGATCTTAAGGGCTTTCGCGTGCCGGCGCTGATTCTCTCCGGCGGCGAGCCGCTGATGCGCCCCGATATCTTCGAGCTGTCGCGGCGGACCCGCGAGCTGGGCATCTACGCCGGGCTTTCGACCAACGGCACCCTGATCACCGAGGACAATATCGATGCGATTGCCGACGTCGGCTACGACTACGTGGGCATCAGCATCGACGGGCTGGAAGCCACCCACGACGACTTTCGCCAGCGCCAGGGCGCCTTTCGCGAGTCCATGCGCGCGGTCGCGCTGTGCAAGGCCCACGGCATCAAGGTCGGGCTGCGCACGACGCTGACCCAGCACAACTTTGATGAGCTGCCGCAGATTCTCGAAATGCTCGACGAGCACGACGTGGACAAGTTCTACCTGTCGCACCTCAACTACGGCGGGCGCGGCCATCGCCATCGCAAGCAGGACGCCTGGTATCGCATGACCCGCGACGCCATGAACTACCTGTTCGATCACTGTCTGAGCGAGCTGGAGCGCGGCGTCGAGCGGGAATACGTCACCGGCAACAACGACGCGGACGGCCCCTTTCTACTGCAGTGGGCGCGCGAGCGCTTCCCGGATCAGGCGGACACCCTGCGCCAGCGTCTGGAGCAGTGGGGCGGCAACGCCTCCGGCGAGAACGTCGCCAATATCGATAACCTGGGCAACGTGCATCCGGATACCTTCTGGTGGGATCACGACCTCGGCAACGTGCGCGACCTGCCGTTTTCGCAGATCTGGCGGGAGACCCGGGATCCCTTGATGCTGGGGATGCGTCAGCGCCCGCGTCCGGTCAAGGGGCGCTGCAGCGAGTGCCGCTATCTTTCGATCTGCAACGGCAATACCCGGGTGCGCGCCTGGAAGGTCAGCGGCGACCCCTGGGAAGAGGATCCGGGCTGCTATCTGACCAACGCAGAAATCGGCGTTGCTGACCGCCAGCGGCGTGTCCACGCGCCGGCGGACGCGCCCATGAGTACCATCCGGGCCGTCGAGCTTTAAACGATCTGCTGGATTGAAGAAACATCGACCGTGGTACTGCAAGGGGATGCTTATGACCACTCAAACACGCCGCTTCTGCTACCAGCTGAGCGAAGCGCCCCTGGCCCCGGGTGAGGTGGCAATCGTTGGTGCCGGCCCCGGCGATCCCGGACTCTTGACGCTGCGCGCCCTGTCGCTGCTGCAGCAGGCCGAATGTCTGGTGTTCGACCGGCTGGTCTCCCAGCTGGTGCTGGATATGGCGCCCAGCAGCGCCGAAACCTACTACGTGGGCAAGGCGTCGAGCTGCCACGCGCTGACCCAGGAGCAGACCAATGAGCTGATGGTGGAGCTCTCGCGTCAGGGCAAGCGAGTGGTGCGTTTGAAAGGCGGTGATCCGTTCATCTTTGGCCGCGGCGGCGAAGAGGCTGAGTATCTGATCCGACACGACGTGGCCTTTCGCGTGGTGCCGGGCATTACCTCGGCGTCCGGCTGCTCGACGTACGCGGGCTTTCCGCTGACCCACCGCGATCATGCGCAGAGCGTGACCTTTGTTACCGGCCACTGCAAGGGCGACAGCTGCCTTGCGCTCAACTGGGCCGCCCTGGCGGCGCCGCATCAGACCGTGGTCTTTTACATGGGGCTGGCCAACGCTTCTCTGATCAGCCAGAAGCTGCAGGCCCATGGTCTATCGGCGTCCCACCCGGTGGCGCTGGTGGAGCGCGGCACTACCGCAGCCCAGCGCCAGGCGCTGACGACGCTGGGTGAGCTGGTGGCCACCATCGAGCGCGAAGCCTTCAAGCCCCCCACCCTGATCGTGGTGGGGGAAGTGGTGCGGCTGGCGGACACGCTGGCCGTTGCCCAGACGCCTCGGCTGGCCGCCGAGCCTGAGAAGCTCCTGGGGGCCGTGGCATGGTAAGCGATTGGATAAACGGCGCGTTGGGAGGGGGGATGAAAGGAGTTCTGCGTGCGGCAGCCGCGGGCATGCTGCTGGCAAGCCTGCCGGCAGCTGCCGAAAGCGCTGCAGGATCCGATATCCAGGCGCTCTACCAGACGCACTGCGCCATCTGTCATGGCAGCGAGCGCCTGGGCGGCATCGGGCCGGCGCTGCTTCCGGGCAATCTGTCGCGCTTGAAAAAGGACGCTGCCCTAGAAGTGATTCTCGAAGGCCGCCCGGCGACCCAGATGGTCGGCTTCTCCAGCGTGCTGAGCGATGGGGAAAGCCAGGCGCTGGCAGAGTGGATCTATACGCCGCCGGATTCACCGCCCGCCTGGGGCATGGCGGACATCAAGCAGAGCCATCAGGTGACGCACCCCTACGGCAGCCTGCCGGACCGGCCGAATTTCGACGCGGATCCGCTGAATCTGTTTCTGGTGGTGGAGACCGGCGATCATCACGTCAGCCTGCTCGACGGCGACAGCTTTGAGCGCCTCGACCGCTTCGAGAGCCGCTACGCCCTGCACGGCGGGCCGAAATACACGCCGGACGGCCGCTACGTGTTCTTCGGCTCCCGGGACGGCTGGATCAGCAAGTACGATATCTACAATCAGCAGACGGTGGCGGAGGTGCGCGCCGGCATCAACATGCGCAACATCGCCGTTTCCGCCGACGGTCGCTACGTGATGGCCGCCAACTACCTGCCCCACAGCCTGGTGCTGTTTGACGCCCATGACCTGGACCCCATGAAGGTCTATCCGGCGGTGGGGGAAAACGGGGAGAGCTCCCGGGTCAGCGCCGTCTACGCCGCGCCGCCGCGCGGCAGCTTCATCGCCGCGCTCAAGGATATCAAGGAGGTGTGGGAGATTCCCTGGCCGATCGCCGCCTCGCCGGCGGTTTCCACCGGGCACATGGAAGCGCCCAGCGAGGCGGCGCGCAGCCACGACACCGCCAGCTTCGACGTGCGCCGCATCGCGGTGGAGGACTATCTCGACGACTTCTTCTTCGGCCCGGCGTATCGCTATCTGGTCGGTGCCGCCCGCGGCGGCCAGGGCGCCCGGGTGATCGACCTCGTCAGCGGTGAAAAGGTCGCCGACCTGCCGCTGGAGGGCATGCCGCACCTGGGCGCGGGCATCACCTGGATGCTCGACGGTCGCCGAGTGATGGCGATGCCCCATCTCAACAAGGGGCTGGTGTCGGTATTCGACATGCGGGACTGGTCGCTGGTCAGAAACATCGAAACCCAGGGGCCGGGCTTTTTCATGCGCAGTCACGAAAACTCACCCTACGCCTGGGTGGACGTGTTCTTCGGCCCCAACAGCGACAAGGTGCACGTGATCGACAAGCAGAGCCTCGAGGTCGTCAAGACGCTCGCGCCGGCTCCGGGCAAGGTGGCGGCTCACGTCGAATTCGACCGGCGCGGTGAAAAGCTGCTGCTCAGCGTCTGGGATCGCGACGGCGCGGTCATCGCCTATGATGCCCAGACGCTGGAAGAGCTGGAGCGCATCCCCATGGACAAGCCCTCCGGCAAGTACAACGTCTGGAACAAGACGCGCTATGAGGAGGGCACCAGCCACTAGGAAAATACCGAATAAATGCCTGCGCGCCTCAATCACTGCGTTGCGCGGTGCTCGGAATCCTTACCTATACCGCTAATAGGGAGTTTCACGTGCTACACAGCAGGGAAAAGCAGCGCGCTATTATCCTGGCACTCGCGCTTGCCGGCGTTGGAGGCGTCCAGGCCGCCGAGCCATCGGCCGATACGCCGTCCACGCTGGATACCATGGTTGTGCTGGGCAGCGGTCAGGAAGTCTCGATTTTCGACAGCCCGGCGTCGGTGTCGACGCTGGGGCCTGATACGCTGCGCCGCTCTTCTGCTTCCAGTGCGGCCGAGCTGCTGCGCGACGTTCCCGGTGTCCAGATATTCGATAACGGCTCGCCGGGCATGCAGCGCATCAGGATTCGCGGTGAGGACTCGCGGCGCGTCACCATACAGATCGATGGGCACGCGCTGACCGATCACTCGCCGCACGGCACGCCGCTGCTGCTCGACCCTTCGACCATCGAACGCATCGAGGTGGTAAGAGGGCCGTCATCGGTGCTCAGCGGCTCCAACGCCATCGGCGGGGTTGTCAATATTATTACTCGGCGCGGCGGCGACCAGCCTCTGGAAGGTAGCGTCACGTTTACTGGCCGGACGGCCAGCCGCGGCGGCGGTGCCAACGCCACCCTGCAAGGCGCGAGCGGCGATCTGGACTGGCGCCTGAGCGCCGGGCTGAGCGACGACGGCGATCGTCGCGCGCCCGACGGGCGTCTGGATTCCTCGGGGTACTCTCACGATCAGGTCTCGACCCACCTGGGCTATCGCCTGGATAACCACTACCTGGCAGTGAAGGCGGATCAGTACCGCCTCGATGCGGATGTCTACAGCCCGCTCGAGTCAGGCATCGAATTATTCCAGGTGGGTTTGCCCAGGCGCGATCTGCGCAAGGTCGCCTTGTTTTATGAAGGAGAGCGCCTTTCTCCGCGGCTCGATAAGCTCGAGGCGAGCCTCTACTACCAGACCGTCGACCGCCTGTTTGAAAGTCAGGTGGAGAGAACCAGCGGCATAGCGGTAGAGAGTACTAGCGACGACACGCAGACCACCTACGGCCTGGATGTTCAGGCCGACCTGGAGTTAACCGCTGCCGGGAAGACCCTGGTGGGGCTGGAGTATGAGCACGATGCGCTGGACACTAAAAAAGACGCCAGCACGTTCATGCCTTTTCCACCGCCGGGTGCTACCGAGGTTAGCAGCACGCTGGACGAAGCCTATATCGAGACCTTCTCCGCCTACGCGCAGCAGGCGTGGGCGCTGAGCGATGCCACGACCCTCTATCTCGGCGCAAGAGGCTATTCAGTCAGGGCGAAACTGGATGCCAGCCTCGACAAGGATCTGGAAAGCAATAGCGACGAGCGCCTGCTCGGCTCGCTGAGCCTGGTTCATCACCCGACGGAGCGCTGGTCGCTGCGCGCCAATCTGGCCCAGGGCTATTCCTACCCCACCTTGGAGCAGCTGTTTCTCACTACCAAGGTAGACGTTCTCACGAAGGGTAATTCTGACCTGTCTCCCGAGAGCGCCAACACCCTGGAACTGGGCGCGCGCTACCGCGACGATCAGCTCCTGCTGGACGCCACTCTCTTTCATACCCGCGCCAAAGACTATATCGGCCAGGAAGACCTACCCAGCCAAGAACAGGGACCCTCCCGACGTTTCGTCAATATCGACAAGGCACGTACCACAGGGCTCGAGCTGCTCAGCGAATACACGCTGCCACGCTGGGATAGCACCACACTCTATCTCAGCGGCAGCCTGCTGCAGCGTGAGCTCGACTACGGCACCCGCACGACCACCGACAGCGGCACGCCGCAGCTGGCGGGCAACCTGGGAGTGCGACACGAATGGCCGCTGTCGCCGGAGACGCTGGCCGAGGCGGATTTCTTTGTGCGCGCCGAGAGCAGCGCCAAGCTGCGCGCTGCCGACGGCGAGGTGACCTCGCGCGCTGCGGGCTACGGTACGCTCAACGCCTATTTGGGATTGCGTCACGGCGACAGCTTTGACCTCGGGCTAAGCCTTGGCAATCTGCTGGATAAATCCTACGAGCCCTATGGCGAGATCCCCGGTGCAGAGCGCAACGCCAGTCTGAGGAGTACCTTCTATTTTTAAACGCGCTACGCTCACTGGAAACGGCCCGGCGGCGCTCCTCACGCCTTGTTCTGCGCCCAGTGGAGCTCTGCCGCGGCCGTGAGGAAGCGTCAGCGGCTCCTACTCTTTTCGCCAGTAATCATTGGCCGCGGCCACGGTCTGGAAGTGAATCGCAATCACCTGGGAGGCGGCGATCAGGCTGTCAGGATCGTGGGCATAGGTGCCGCGCAGGCCCTGGCGCACGTCGGCGTCGGGCTGAGTGGTGCCGACGCCTTTCTGGGACAGCGTCACCGCCAGCGCAAATCCCTTCTGGGGCGTTTCAGTGATCAGGCTGGGCAGCCAGCTTTCGGCACCCGCCGACTCCTGCGCCTCGTCGCCAAGTGCCGGGCTACCTAGCCCAAGACACAGGA
>DATHXP010000211.1:0-7018 GCA_035459605.1 Halomonas sp.
TGATTGCACCGTTCAGCCAGCGCGTTCCTACCGGCATGCGCTACGGCATCGTGCACGACTCGGGCGCGCTGGATGACCGCCGGGTGCGGGCCGTGCATGATTGGCTGGTCGAGGAGGCCGGCCGCGGCTAGGCCAGGCGCCCACCTGGCCAGACAGGGAGCCATCGAGACGTTATACTCTGCCCATTCCCCACATAGATAATGCCATGATTACCTTATGAAAAACGCTCTTCCCAACACGCCGCCGCTGCATTTCGGACAGCTTTGCCTGCGCGCCGCGCTCTATATCCTGCTGATTGCCGCCCTGGCCCAGGGCGTCTACATCGAGGCGCTGCACTTTCCCGAGGTGCGCTTCTCGGAGTACGGCTTCACCGAGCTGGCCCAGACCGCACTGCTGGCCACCGCTTCAGCCCTGCTGATCTACACCCGCCAGGTGCTGAGAGTGCTGCCCAACGTTGCCTTGCTGATGCTGGGCTTCATCGTCGCCTCGCTGATTCGCGAACAGGACTACTTCCTGGACACCTTTGTGGCGCGCCACGTCTGGAAGGTGCTGGTGACGCTGGTCGTGATACCCACGCTCTATCAGGTGATTCGTCGACGCCGGGATTTTCTCGACGAGCTGGCGCGCTACGCCAACAGCTTCTCGTTTGGCTTCTTTGCCTCGGGCGTGCTGACCACCTACGTCTTCTCGCGACTTTACGGACGCAGCGTCATGTGGGAAGCCATTCTGGAAGAGAGCTACGTTCGCACCTTCAAGGATGCCGCCGAAGAAGTCGTGGAGCTGCTGGGCTACGCCCTGATCCTGATCGCCGTCATCGAGCTGGTCATCCTGGCCAGGCACTGGGCGCGTCAGCGCGCTCGGCAATAAGCAAGCGACAGGCTTGAGCGCCAGATACGAAAGCGCCCGCCAAGCCAAGCTTTGCGGGCGGTTGCGTTGGTCAGCCAGTTAGCTTCAAGGCCTCATCGACCCGCCATCACTCATCGAGAAAGGAGCGCAGCGGCTCGGAGCGCGAGGGGTGGCGCAGCTTGCGCAGCGCCTTGGCTTCAATCTGTCGGATCCGCTCGCGGGTCACGTCGAACTGCTTGCCCACCTCTTCAAGCGTGTGATCGGTATTCATGTCGATACCGAAGCGCATGCGCAGCACCTTGGCCTCACGCGCCGTGAGCCCGCCCAGCACGTTGCGAGTGGCCTCGATCAGCCCCTCGTCGGTGGCCGAGTCCATCGGCAGCAGCACGGTGACGTCTTCGATGAAGTCGCCCAGATGGGAGTCGTCATCATCGCCGATGGGTGTCTCCATGGAGATCGGCTCCTTGGCGATCTTGAGCACCTTGCGCACCCTATCCTCGGTCATCTCGAGGCGCTCGCCCAGCTCTTCCGGCGTCGGCTCGCGGCCCATCTCCTGCAGCATCTGGCGCGCCACACGATTGAGCTTGTTGATGGTCTCGATCATGTGCACCGGAATGCGGATGGTGCGCGCCTGGTCGGCGATGGAGCGGGTGATGGCCTGGCGAATCCACCAGGTGGCGTAGGTCGAGAACTTGTAGCCGCGACGGTATTCGAACTTGTCCACCGCCTTCATCAGGCCGATGTTGCCTTCCTGGATCAGGTCGAGGAACTGCAGGCCGCGATTGGTGTACTTCTTGGCGATCGAGATCACCAAGCGCAGGTTGGCCTCGACCATTTCCTTCTTGGCCCGGCGCGACTTGGCTTCGCCGATGGACAGACGACGGTTGATCTCCTTGATCTCGCTGACCGGCAGCTTGACCATCTCCTCTTCGAAGGCGATCTTGCGCTGCGCGCGCTGAATGTCGCCCTTGAATGGCAGCAGCCGATCGGCGTACCGGGGGTGCTCGGCGACAAACTCATCGAGCCACTCCTGGCGCGCCTCGTTGCCGGGAAACGCCTTGATGAACACCCGGCGCGGCACGCGAGCCCGCTTGACGCACATCTGCATCACGGCCCGCTCCTGCTGGCGAATCTGCTCGACGCTGATACGGATCTGGCCGACCAGGCGCTCGAAATGCTTGGGCACCAGCTTGATCGGCGAAAACAGCTCCGCCAGGCGCTTCAGCTCCGCCTGGGCCTCCTCGCTGTGGCGACCGTGCTTCTCGATGGCCGCCAGCGCGAGATTAAGCTCGTCGCGAATCTGCTCGAAGCGCGCCCGGGTCTCTTCCGGATCGGGTCCGCCGACCGGGGTTTCCTCCTCTTCCTCGGCAAACTCATCGTCGTCGCCGATCTCGGGTTCGGGCTCCTCGGCCTCGGCCACGCCCGGGATGCCCTCATCAGGGTCGATGAACCCGGCGAACAGGTCGGTCAGGCGACCCGGCGCCTCTTCATCCTGGGTGACGTCGTAGGCCTCGAGGATCGACTCCACGGCGCCGGGCACATAGGCCAGCGCCGCCATGACCTCGCGAATCCCCTCCTCGATACGCTTGGCGATCTCGATCTCGCCTTCGCGGGTCAGCAGGTCCACCGTACCCATCTCGCGCATGTACATGCGCACCGGGTCGGTGGTGCGTCCAACGTCACTTTCCACCGCGGCCAGGGCCGCCACGGCCTCCTCGGCCGCCGACTCATCGGCGGAGTTATCAGACATCATCAGGGTGTCTTCATCAGGGGCAACCTCAACGACCTTGATACCCATGTCGTTAATCATGCCAATGATGTCTTCCACCTGATCGGGGTCGGCGATATCCTCGGGTAGATGATCGTTGACTTCGGCATAGGTCAGGTAGCCCTGCTCCTTGCCGCGCGCGATCAACTCCTTCAGACGCGACTGTTGCTGTGCATTTCCAGCCATAGAAACCCTATCTCGACGAAGAAGAATGAAGCACCTGAAGCGCTGAGTATAGACGATGAGCAAATCGACAAGCGAAGTAGTATAGCGGACGGTATGCCACTGGTACCAGCCTGGCGTGTTTGCACGCTCGTTCAGGTGTGTTAGGTTATTCGGTTACGTTTATCTCGCGTATAGCTGCTATATGCTGTTCAATATGGTCCATTTCAACCCGCAGCGCGATAAACAACGGTAAAATGCCGCCGCGGTGGCGCGCCAAGAGCGTTTTATCCCGCCTTGGCCATGCAGCTCAGCGCCTCGGTCCCGCGCGTCGGGTTGAGTCTGCCAACCCGACGCCCGACCTATTTCTTCAGCTCAGACAGCAGCGTCATCAAGCGCTGACGCTCGCCTTTGTCCAGCGTTTCGCCGTCGCGCGCACGCGCCAGGAGGCTGTCGTACTCCTCGCGGGGCGAACGCTGGCGCCGGTGGCGCTGAAAATGGGCGACCCAGTTATCCAGCTCCGCACCGCGCAGCGACGCCGGCACCAGCGGCGCCTTGCTGGCCAGCGCGGCCAGACGCTCGCCCTCCGGCGTTCCCAGAAAATGGGCCAGCAGCACCTGGGGGCTGCGATAGCGCCCCGCCTTGAGCAGCCGCACCACTTCGTGGCACAGCGGCGCATCGGGATCATCCTGATCGCACCAGTCATCGCTGTCGGGCAGCCGCTCCACCAGCCCGGGATCGTGCACCAACAGCTGCAGCGCTCGCCCCATCTGGCTTAATCCCGGCCTGCCGGCCGCCGCGCTGCTCGGCGACACCCCATGGGGCAGATGACTTTCGCGCTTTGCCGAGGGGCGATGCGCATCATCCGCCGCCGTAGCGTCGGCGGCGGTGTCCAGAAGCGCCTGGAACCTTGACTCATCGACGCCGGTGCGCCGCGAGAGTTCCGCCAGCAGAATCGACTTGAGCACCCCTTCGGGCAGTCGACCAGTTGCCGCAAGCACCTGGCTTGCGTAGCGCTCACGCTCCTCGAGACGCGCCAGATCCCGGTCCTGGGCCGCCTGCTCGAAGAGAAACTCCGACAGCGGGCTCGCGCACTCGATGCGCTCCTCGAAGGCTGCCGCCCCTTCGCTGCGCACCAGGCTGTCCGGGTCTTCGCCTTCGGGCAGAAACAGAAAGCGCGCCTGGCGACCGTCGATCATCAGCGGCAGTACCGTATTCATCGCCTTGATCGCCGCCTGCCGTCCAGCCCGATCCCCGTCGAAGCAGAACACCACGTCGGACACCAGCCGGAACAGCCGACCGAGGTGATCCTCGGTGGTGGCGGTCCCCAGGGTCGCGACCACGTTGCGGATACCGAACTGGGCCAGCGCCAGCACGTCCATATAGCCCTCGACGATCAGCAGCCGCTCCAGCCGCCCCTCGGCCTGGCGCGCCTCATAGAGCCCGTAAAGTTCGCGCCCCTTGTGGAACACCGGCGTTTCCGGCGAATTGAGGTACTTGGGCTTGGCATCGCCCAGCACCCTGCCGCCGAAACCCAGGGTGCGCCCGCGCAGATCGCGAATCGGAAACACCACCCGATCGCGAAAGCGATCGTAGGTGCGCCCGCTCTCCTCGTGCCGCACCAGCAGGCCATACTCCACCTGAACCGCCTCGGCGATACCGCGCTCGCTCAGGTGGCGCTTGATCCCATCCCAGGCGGCGGGGGCATAGCCGACGCCGAAGGCCTGCTGAACCTCAAGGGACAGGCCGCGCGCCTCCATATAGGCGCGGGCGGCACTTGCCTCCGGCATTTTCAGGCGCTCGCGATAAAAACTGCCGGCCAGCTCAAGCAGGTTGACCGCCTCCCTGCGCTTGCGCTCCCGGGCCTGGGCGCGGGGATCGTCGGCGCCCTCTCGCGGCACGTCCAGCCCAAGCCGCGCGGCCAGCTGCTCCACCGCTTCCGGAAAGCGCAGCCGGTCATACTCCATCAGAAAACGCAGCGCGTCGCCGTTGGCCCCGCAGCCAAAGCAGTGGTAGAACTGCTTGTCGGCGCTAACGGTAAAGGAGGGGGTCTTTTCCTGGTGAAAGGGGCACAGGCCGGAATGATTGCGCCCGGTCTTCTTCAGCGTGACGCGCTCACCGACCACCTCGACAACGTCAACGCGGGCGAGCAGGTCATCGATAAAGCGCTGAGGTATCTGGCCGGCCATTCAGGCAACCTGAAAGATGCTAAGCAGTGGGCCTGCAGGCCCAAAGACAAGCGGTCGCCGAATGGCGACCGCTTGGGCTTTCCTTCCGAGCCGCCCCGCGCATGGCAGACCGGCTCATGTACGGATCAATAGAGCCGCTCGAAGCGCTTGCGCTCACGCTGCAGCTTCTTGGCGTGACGCTTGACGGCGGCTGCCGCCTTGCGCTTGCGCTCGGCCGTCGGCTTCTCGTACTGTTCGCGACGGCGCACTTCGGACAGCACACCCGCCTTTTCACAGGCGCGTTTGAAGCGACGCAGCGCGACGTCGAACGGTTCATTATCACGTACTTTAACAGAAGGCATTAAGCACTCACCTACCTTGGAAAACTTGAGTTCGGTTTGAACGCACGCCTTCCGGAGCGATATTCGCGCCCGGTTGCGGACGATATGACGCTATCATGATGACCGCAGCCGCAACGCGACGATGCCTCGGGCGCACGACCCAGTCTTGCTGAGCGCCATACTATAGCCAACCCAGGCCAAAGGTGCAAATCGTTTCTCTATCATCACTGCCGTCCAGGGAGCAAAACGTTTAGAATAGCGGCTTTACGTCCTACCGAGCCACTGATCATGCGCGTACTGGGAATCGAGACCTCCTGCGATGAAACCGGCGTCGCCCTGTTCGACACCGAACGCGGCCTGCTGGCCGACGCCCTGCACAGCCAGGTCGCCCTGCATGCCGACTACGGCGGCGTAGTGCCCGAGCTCGCCTCCCGCGACCACACCCGCCGTCTGCTGCCGCTGATTCAGCAGGTGCTGACCCAGGCCGGCGTGACGCGCCAGGGGCTAGACGCCATCGCCTACACCGCCGGCCCCGGCCTGGTGGGCGCGCTGATGGTCGGCGCCAGCACCGCCCACGGCCTGGCACGGGCGCTGAACATTCCCGTGCTCGGCGTGCACCACATGGAGGGCCACCTGCTGGCGCCGATGCTGGAGGATGACGCCCCGGCCTTTCCCTTCGTCGCCCTGCTGGTTTCCGGGGGCCATACCCAGCTGGTGCGCGTCGACGGCATCGGCCGCTACCAGCTGCTCGGCGAGTCGCTGGACGACGCCGCCGGCGAAGCCTTCGACAAGACCGCCAAGATGCTCGGGCTCGACTACCCCGGCGGCCCGCTTGTGGCGGTGCTGGCCGAGCGCGGCGACCCCGGGCGCTGGCGCTTCCCCCGCCCCATGACCGACCGTCCCGGCATGGACTTCAGCTTTTCCGGGCTCAAGACCCACACCCTGACCGCCATCCGCAGGCTGGAGGCCGACGGCGCGCTCGATGACCAGGCGCGCGCCGATATTGCTCGCGCCTTTGAGGATGCCGTGGTCGACACCCTGGCCATCAAGTGCCGTCGGGCGCTGGACGCCACCGGCTTGAAGCGCCTGGTGGTCGCCGGGGGGGTGAGCGCCAATCGGCGCCTGCGGGCACGCCTCGAGCAGGAAACCGACAGGCGCGGCGCCAGGGCCTACTACCCCCGCGGACGCTTTTGCACCGACAACGGCGCCATGATTGCCTATGCCGGCGCCCAGCGCCTGATGGCCGGCGAGCGCGACATCACCGGCATCATGCAGGCGCTGCCGCGCTGGCCCATGGAGCAGCTCGAGCCTCCCGCACCGCCGCCCGCAAGCTAGAGCCGGGGCTCCTCGCCGCGCCCGACGCGGCGGATATTGAGCGCGTGGCGTCCCAGCACCAGCAGCGCAAATACAATGATGACGCCGGCATAGGAAGGCGCCAGCCACAGGCTCGCCAGCGGCGCGCTGACGGCGCTCACCAGCGAGGCCACCGCGGCGGTGCGCACGCGCCAGGCGAGCAGCGCCCAGATGAATGCGCACGCCAGCGCCACGCCGGGAGTGAGCAGCAGCATCACACCGAAGGCGCTGGCCACGGCCTTGCCGCCGCGGAAGCGATTCCACAGCGGATAGCAGTGGCCAAGCAGCACGCTGACCCCGATCACGCCCAGGCCCCAGGGCGGCAGGCCCAGCATCAGACCCAGCCCCAGCGCGGGCCAGCTCTTGAAAGCGTCGATCAA
>DATHXP010000212.1:0-12949 GCA_035459605.1 Halomonas sp.
GGAGCGCAGCAGCCGGTGCTTGGAGGTATCGGCCTCGCCCTCGCCGGCTTCGGCGATCTTCTTTTCGAGTTCGGGAATCACCCCGTACTGCAGCTCGGACATGCGCGCCAGATCGCTCTGGCGACGCGCCTGCTCCAGCTCGATGCGCGCCTTGTCGAGCTCGTCCTTGAACTGGGCCGCCCCCTGGATGCTGGCCTTCTCGGCCTTCCAGATCTCTTCCAGATCGGCGTATTCGCGCTCGAGCTCGCCGATCTCTTCT
The DNA here is from genome assembly GCA_035459605.1 of Halomonas sp. Classification (GTDB taxonomy): domain Bacteria; phylum Pseudomonadota; class Gammaproteobacteria; order Pseudomonadales; family Halomonadaceae; genus Halomonas. The sequence goes on from DATHXP010000212.1 coordinate 260, forward strand.
TCCAGAATCTCCAGGTGTTTCTTCGAGCCCTCGTCGGTCTCCTTCCTGAGGTGCTCGCGCTCCATCTTCAGCTGGATCAGCCGGCGGTCGAGGCGGTCCATCTCCTCGGGCTTGGAGTCGAGCTCCATGCGAATCCGCGAGGAGGCCTCGTCGACCAGATCGATGGCCTTGTCGGGCAGCTGACGGTCGGTGATGTAGCGCGTCGACAGCTTGGCCGCGGCGATGATGGCGCTGTCGGTGATCTCCACGCCGTGGTGCACCTCGTAGCGCTCCTTGAGCCCGCGCAGGATGGCCACGGTGTCCTCCTCGCTGGGCTCATCCACTAGCACCCGCTGGAAGCGGCGCTCCAGGGCGGCGTCCTTCTCTATGTACTGACGGTACTCGTCCAGGGTGGTGGCGCCCACGCAGTGCAGCTCGCCGCGCGCCAGGGCCGGCTTGAGCATGTTGCCGGCGTCCATGGCGCCCTCGGCCTTGCCGGCGCCGACCATGGTGTGCAGCTCGTCGATGAACAGAATCACCCGGCCCTCTTCCTGGGCCAGCTCCTTGAGCACCGCCTTGAGGCGCTCCTCGAACTCGCCGCGAAACTTGGCGCCGGCCAGCAGCGAACCCATGTCCAGCGACAGCACGCGCTTGTCCTTGATGCCATCGGGCACCTCGCCGTCGACGATGCGCTGGGCCAGCCCCTCGGCGATGGCGGTCTTGCCCACGCCCGCCTCGCCGATCAGCACCGGGTTGTTCTTGGTGCGCCGCTGCAGCACCTGAATGGTGCGACGGATCTCGTCGTCGCGCCCGATCACCGGATCAAGCTTGCCCTCGGCCGCGCGCGCGGTCAGGTCCAGTGTGTACTTCTCCAGCGCCTCGCGGCTCTCCTCGACGTTGGGATCATCGACGCGCTCCCCGCCGCGCACGCTGTCGACAGCGGTCTCCAGCGCCTTGCGCGTTACGCCGGCCTGCTCGAGCAGCCGGGTCACCGCGTGGCGCATTTCCAGCGCGGCCAGCAGCACCAGTTCGCTTGCGATGTACTGGTCGCCGCGCTTCTGGGCCTCGCGATCGGTGAGGTTGAACAGCCTGATAAAATCGCGCGAGGGCTGCACTTCGCCGTCGAACTGAGCCACCCGGGGCAGCTCGTCGATATGGCCGGTGAGCGAGTCGCGCAGCCGCGCGGCATCGCCGCCCGCTCGCTGTATCAGCGCCTTGACGCCGGTATCGCTGGCGTCCAGCAGCGCCAGCAGCAGATGACCCGGCTCCAGCTGATTATGCCCATGCCCCACGGCCAGTGACTGGGCATCGGCCACGGCGGTTTGCAGCTTGGCGGTGAACTTGTCGAAACGCATTCGCTTTCCTCCATCGAGGGCGGCGGCGCTAAATCAGCGTGACGCGCTGCCAAGCCCTGTGACTGTGTATTGACACAATCAATGGCGTCTGGACAGCGGATTTTCAAGGTGCCGACAGGGGAAAGCTGGAAGCTGGCGCAGTCCTTAACCTAGCCAGATCATGCTGGCCATGCGTCCGGTAGCGCCACCGTCGCGGCGATGAGAGTAGAAACGCGATTCGCAGGCGGTGCAGAAATGCCCGCCGCTGATATGGATCACGCCGAGCCGCTCCAGGCGCAGGCGGGCCAGGCGGTAGAGGTCGGCCATGTAGTGGCCAAGCCGATAGGGGCTCGGATCGAAGGCCTCGGCGGCCTCGGCGTGAACCGCCACGAAAGCGTGGTACACCTCGGGGCCGACCTCGAACTGGGCCTTGGAGATTGCCGGCCCCAGCCAGACCAGCAGCGATTCGGCCGGCACCTGCATGGCCGCCACCGTGGCTTCCAGCACGCCGCCGGCCAGGCCGCGCCAGCCGGCGTGCGCCACGCCCACCCGCGTGCCCTGGCGGTCGCAGAAGAATACCGGCAGACAGTCCGCGGTCATCACCACGCAGGCATAGTCACGGCTCGCCGCGACCGCAGCGTCCGCCTGGGGAGCGCTGTCGTCGAAGACCTGCTGCACCCGGGCGCCGTGTACCTGATCGAGCCACAGCAAGGGCCGCTGGTCGCCGATCTCCTTGGCCAGCTGGCGGCGGCACAGCGCCACATGATTAGGGTTGTCGCCCACGTGCAGGGCAGGATTGAAGGCGGCAAAGTCGCCCTGACTCGGCCCCGCCTCGCGGGTCGTCACCAGCGCCTGCACGCTGGCCGGCGCCGGCCAGTCGGGCCGAATCAGGGCGGGGCGAAGATCCGGGGTATCACTCATCGCATAGTCTCGCTGTCGTCGCGCAGGAAATCGAGCAGCAGCAGCAGATCATCCGGCAGCGGCGAACGAACCTGCACCGTCTCCCCGCTGCCCGGGTGCATAAACGCCAGCTGCCGGGCATGCAGCGCCTGGCGCGGAAACTCGCGCAGCACTTCCTTGAGCGCCTCGCCGGCACCGCGCGGCAGCTTGAGCCGGCCGCCGTACACGGCGTCGCCGATCAGCGGATAGCGCAGATGCGACAGGTGTACGCGAATCTGGTGGGTGCGCCCGGTCTCCAGGCGACAGCGCACGTGGGTGTGGGCGCGAAACCGCTCCAGCACCCGGAAATGCGTTACCGCCGGCTTGCCGGACGCGTTGACCGCCTGGCGCTTGCGGTCGCGAGGATGACGGCCGATCGGCGCATCCACCGTGCCACCGGACGTCATCACCCCCGCCACCACGGCATCGTAGAGGCGCAACACGCTGTGCGCCTGAAGCTGTTCAACCAGCGACGTCTGCGCCGCCAGGGTCTTGGCCACCACCATCAGCCCGCTGGTGTCCTTGTCGAGGCGATGCACGATGCCCGCCCGGGGAATCGCCGCCAGCGACGGAGAGTAGTGCAGCAGGCCGTTGAGCAGGGTGCCGTCGGGATTTCCGGCCGCCGGATGAACCACCAGCCCGGGCGGCTTGTCGATAACCAGCACTTCGTCGTCCTCGTGGACCACCGTCAGCGGTATGTCCTGGGGCTCGAAGCGCGTATCGCGCTCGAGTTCGGCGGCCAGCGCCAGCGTCTCGCCGCCGTAGACCTTGTCCTTGGGCCTGGCAGCCTGGCCATTCAGGGTCAGCGCCCCCTCCTTGATCCAGGTCTTGAGCCGCTCCCGGGAGAAGTCGGCAAACAGCTCGGCGGCGGCCTGATCGAGGCGCCACCCGGCCATGTGTTCGGGGACGCGCTGCTGGGCTTCGAAGGTCTGGGACATGGGGCGACAAGAGATCCGTCTGGGGGGAGATAGCAAACGCAGGTCGAAGCCGCCCGGCGGGCCGGTACTCGATGACTGCGTTTTTCCTCGAGGTGTTTTATAGTGTGCGGGTTCTGGCCGATTCTAGCACGGCCACCCAGGGTTGTTTGAAACGAGGATCACAATGCGCGCTTACACAACCGGGACACGCCTGGCGGCCATGCTCATGGCGACAACCCTGTTGGCCGGCTGTGCCAGCTCGAAAGGCTCGAAAGACGAAGAGCAAGAAGCCCCGGACCTCCAGGAGCGCCAGCTCTATGAGGAGGGCCGCGCGGCGCTGGAAAGCCGCAACTTCACCACGGCGCTCAACCGTCTGGAGGCCATCGACACTCGCTTTCCGTTTGGCGAAACGGCCCAGCAGGCGCAGCTTGAGTTGATCTACGTCTATTACGAGAACGGCGACTGGGAAGGCGCTCGCGCCGCCGCCAGCCGTTTCATCCGCCTTCACCCGGACCACCCGCAGGTCGACTACGCCTACTATCTGCGCGGGCTAGCGGCCTGGCAGGCCGGACGTTTCAGCCTGGAGCGCCTGCGCGTGATCGATATTGCCAAGCGCGATCTGGGCGCCACCCGCGACGCCTACGGTGATTTTCGCGAGCTGATTCAGCGCTTCCCCAACAGTCAGTATGCGCCGGACGCCCGTCAGCGCATCATCTACCTGCGCAACCTGCTGGCGCAGCACGAGCTCGAAGTGGCCGACTTCTACCTGCGCAAGGGCGCCTACCTGGCGGCGATCAAGCGCGGGCAGTGGGTGATCGAGAACTACCCCCAGGCCGAGGGTACCCGCGACGCCCTGGCCGTCATGGTGGAAGGCTACATGGGGCTCGGCATGGACGAGCGCGCCCGGGAAACCCTGGCGGTGCTGGTGGAAAATGCGCCCCGGCACCCGCGACTCGAGGGGCGAACCTTCAACCCCCGCTACGTCAAGAACGGCAAGCTCAGCATCTGATACAGCCCGTATCAAGCTAGCCAAGGGCGCCTGACGGCGCCGTCGCGCAGCAGAGCTGCCCTCTTACAGAGGACGGTGGCGTCAAATAAAGAGTGCGCCACAGACCAGGTTTGCGTAGGAGGGATGCTTGCATCGCGACACCGCCGCGCAGCGGCGGCGAAGATGACCCGGCGTCACGGTTAGCCCCAAAACGAGATCACTCGCCGGGCTGCCAGCCGTTGACGATGGGGTAGCGGCGGTCGCGCCCGAAGCCGCGCCGCGTCACCCGCGCGCCCACCGCCGCCTGGCGCCGCTTGTACTCGCTGCGATCCACCAGCTTCACCACGCGGTAGACGTCCTCGCGCTCGAAGCCCGCCTCGATGATCGCCTCGGCGCTCATGTCGCCCTCGATATAGCGCACCAGGATGGCATCCAGCACGTCGTAGTCGGGCAGCGAGTCGGAGTCCCGCTGGTCGGGGGCCAGCTCGGCGGACGGCGGCCGCTCGATCACCCGCTCGGGGATCGCCGGCGACTGCTCGTTGCGCCAGCGCGCCAGCCGGTATACCCAGGTCTTGTAGACATCCTTGATGGCGTTGTAGCCGCCCACCATATCGCCATAGAGCGTGGAATAGCCCACCGCCAGCTCGCTCTTGTTGCCGGTGGCCAGCACCATCAGGCCTTTCTTGTTGGAGATTGCCATCAGCAGCACGCCGCGGCAGCGCGACTGCAGGTTCTCCTCGGTGGTGTCGCGCTGGGTGCCGGCGAAGCTCTCGGCCAGCGCCTCGGTAAACGCCTCGACCATGGGCTCGATGGGCATGACCTCGTAGCCGACGCCCAGCAGCGCCGCCTGCTCGGCGGCGTCATCCTTGGAGATATCCGCCGTGTAGCGGTAGGGCATCATTACCGCATGCACCCGCTCGGGGCCCAGCGCATCCACCGCGATGGCCAGCGACAGCGCCGAGTCGATGCCACCGGACAGGCCCAGCACCACGCCCTCGAAGCGGTTCTTGTTGACGTAGTCCTGCAGGCCCACCACCAGCGCGCAGTAGAGGTTCTCTTCGGCGCTGACGGCCGGCTCCACCTCACCGGACTGCGGCGCCCAGCGTCCGCCCTGCCGAATGAACTGCACCGGCATCAGCCCCACGCTCCAGTGCGGCGCCTGAACGCACAGCTGGCCCTCGGCATTGACGCAGGCCGAGCCGCCATCGAAGACCAGCTCGTCCTGACCGCCAACCATGTTCACATACACCAGCGGCAAACCGACGTCGCGCGAGCACTGCTCCATTCGCGCCAGCCGCTCGGCGGGCTTGTCCTGATGAAACGGCGAGGCGTTGAGGCTGACCAGGATGTCGGCGCCGGCATCGCGCGCCCGGCGCATGGGCTCCTGCGACCACAGATCCTCGCAGATCAGAATCCCCAGCCGCGCGCCCTTGTGCGAGATCACCAGCGGCGCCCGGCCTGCCGCAAAATAGCGCTGCTCGTCGAAGACTTGGTAGTTGGGCAGCGCCTGCTTAGCATACTCATCGAGCCACTCGCCGTTATACAGCACGCCGGCCAGGTTCCAGGTCTGCCCCTCGCGCCGACCGGGATAGCCGACGATGACCATGACGTCGCGCGCCACCTTCTCGGCCATGCGCGTGCGGGCCTGGCGCAGCCGCGTCTCCATGGAGGGTCGCAGCAGCAGATCCTCCGGCGGATAGCCCGTGAGCACGAGTTCGGGCAGTACCACGATGTCGGCGCCGTGCTCGATGCGCGCCTCGCGTATCGTCTCGATGGCGCGCTCGGTGTTGCCGGGAATATCGCCGACCAGCGGGTCCATCTGAGCCATTACCAGCGTCAGGTCTTGCATGGGCTGTGAAATCTCTCGAGAATCTCCGATACGCACATTGTCCCGCATGGGCGGCCAGGTAGCAAAGTGGCGCTCTACACTCCCGGGAGTCTTGAAGGATGAACCTGTTGCTGATTCGCCTGCTGATATTTGCCGTGCTGTTCTTCGCCGGCCTGAAGATCTATCGCATCTATCTTGAGTGGAGACACTCCCAATCGCCTCAACGGCCCGAGAATCAGGAAGGCGCCCGCATGGTGCGCTGCCAGTGGTGCCAGGTTCACTGTCCGGAAGAGGATGCCCTGCGCGAACGGGGCGAGTGGTTCTGCTCGACCGAGCACCGCGACCGCTACCTGGAAGAACAAAAGGAGGAGGAGCGCTAACCGCCTCCTCAGAGTGCTGGGTGCTCAGTCCATTTCGCCGCCTACCAGCAGTCGTCGACGGTGGCAGTGCCGGTTACCCCTCGCGCACCGGTATGCGCCAGGGTGAAAGAGCCACACTCGGCATCGGACGCTTGGCTGCCTCTTGGGGCTGCGGTCAGGATGTACTCTCCTTCCTCATCCTCCGGACGGACCAGCGAGATGGTGTAGAACCCCTCGCTGCTGAGATTGTCGGCCGGCATGCCCAGCCCGTCACCAGCGGCGACGGAACCGTTCAACGAGCTCGCATACTCGCCATGGCTGGCCATGAAGCGCTCCTGCGCCTGGGCCAGGCTCATCAGCGCGGTGACCGCATCGCTTCGCCGGCTACGTTCAACGTGGCCGTAATAGGCGGGAATCGCAACGGCCGCCAGAATGCCGATTACCATCACGATAATCAGCAGTTCCACCAGAGTAAAGCCGCCCTCGCCCTGCCTGTGTGATGTCATGGCGATCACCCTCCGCCCAGCTGGCTGATGGAGAGCGCCCTTCTGTCGCCTCCTGCCCTGTGCTCATACTCGATATTCACGCTGTCGCCGCCGCGCAGCAGTCCCAGGGGCAGCCGGCGATTCCTGGTATCTCTGATCTCGGTCCTTGGCCCCACGACAAAGAACAGGTCATCGATGACCAGGCTGCCGCTCGGGTCCACCGAGTTGATTTCTCCCACGTAGGAGCTGACGCCGCTCCCTTCTTGCTCAGCCTCATCAAAGCCCTGCGCCAGCGCAAGCGAGGGCGCAAGCAGAGCCACACCAGCCGTCACAGCGATCATCAGTCGTTTCAGCATTGCCACTTCTCCCCGGCCACCTAGCGGACCTGATACCAGCCGGCACGCCCGGCCAAGCCGTCGTCGCTAAGCTGCATTTTCAACGTTTCCACGCCGTCACTTTCCTCGCCGCTATTGGCAAGGCCCACATACTGGGTATCACCAATGAAGCTGGGTGATGTCGGCTCGCCGGGCACGCGAATGGAAAGCACGACGCTGTCGTCTACCATGTCATCGGCGCCGAAGTCGCCGTCCTGGTTGACATCGAACACCTGCTCATCGCCGATCCTGTCGGGATCATTGCTGGGGTTACGGTCGGGCGCCAGGCCATCCGCAAGGCTCAGGGCATTGATCCAGCCGCTGGAAGCCACATCGCAGGGTCCGCCGATGCCGGGCACCGTCGTGTTGAAAGCCACCACGTCGCCGACGATCGTCGGGGTATTCACCAGCCGCTCTCCAGGGTCGGAAAGCTCGATATACCAGCCATACTGCCGGGGGCTGCCCACGCCCCTATAGTTGACTTCGGTGCCCGGTTCGACGCTGCGCGAATCGGGAAGGCCATCCCTGCCGAGGCGCGTCGCATAGCTGCGCTTGGCCAGCGCATCATGATAGTACGCCGGTGATGCCGTGCCGCTTTCATTGCCGGTGTGCAGTACGCTGTAGAACGACTGCGGCGTCTTGTCCCCCACGTCATCTCTGGCCAGCAGCTGGCCGGTACCCCAGTACACATTGACGTTCGGCTCATCGACGGAGCCAGTGAGGTCGGGATTTCTTGCCAGCGCCACCTTGGTGGTAATTGGCTGGCGATTATCCTTTGTACAGCTCTGGCCGCTCTCCAGCGTTGCCGCACAGGAAGTGAATAGCCGGGTTACGCTGATATCTTCAACATCGTCGTCATCTTGAAGATCGAAGGCCCAAACGTTGCCGTGAAGGTCGCCGGCGTAGATCCAGTCGACGATGCCATCACCGTTGAGGTCGGCAAGCTCCGGCGATGAGAGCCCGTTGCAGTCGCTGCCGACATCCTCGCAGGCACCGCCATCGGCATGCCCCACGCCGGTGTCGATCTGGTGGTAGTCCGTGGGGTCTTCCAAGTTTACCAGGAACAGCTTGGCCTTGCCGTCTCCGCCGCTGGCGTTGTAGCCGTTGCCAAAGACGGCGTACCATTTGCCATCCCTTAGCCGGGCAATCTGCACCTCGCTGAAGGTATAGCCCAGGCTGCCATGGGTGAACTCCCACTTGACGACCTTCCCCGGCGTGTCAAAGTCGCCCGGGGCGGTCACATCCAGCAGGTAGACGGAGCGTCCTCCGGCGCCCATGCCGCCGGCGAGCAGCGTGCGCCAGCGCTTGCCGCCAGCATCCAGATTGACGTAGGCATCCCGCGCTGTGGGGCTGGCATCGACATAGTAGCGGTGCAGATACTCCTTTTTAGCCAGCTGATGAAGGCCAAAGCCGCTCTCCTTGCCGGCAAACGCCCCGTGCGGGATGAAGGCGAACAGCTCGTCACCGCTGGCATGGTCTATCGCATGCAGCATGCCGTCGTTGGCGCCGACGTAAATCACCTTGTCGCGCTCGGCCTGCTCCTCGGCAAAGTCTGCGTACTGCGCCGCTCCGTCCACGCTGCTGCCAAGCGGGTTATTGCCGGGGGGCGCCACCACGATCGGTGACGAGCTGACGATATCGCCCAGCATATTGCCGCGGCGGTTGCGGAAGCGCTTGCCATCCTGGCTGGCGTCGCCGCGCAGGTAGTCGATCAGGTCACCGGCCTGCTGGGTCTGGTTTCCCGTCACAGCGCTGCTGTAGAGCGCGGTCATGTCTGCCCGCTGGGTCGCGCTCAAGTCGGCGTAGCCGGCGCCCTGAAACGCCAGGGCAGCGTCGGTTTCATTATTAAGAGTATAGATATTGCGGCTTGCCGCTCCCTGCAGGGCCAGCCGCTCGCTCAGCAGCCAGTCAGCATCGCCTATGCTATCGCCGCCCACGGGGCGCAGCATGACCTCGCCCGACCAGGTCGCCGGGTCATATCGGGTCTGGATGACAAAGTTGCCGGCGCTGGTATCCGTGGCGCTGACGCCCAGGCTGCCGGTACTGGCCGCGCGGCTGGAGATATCCGTCGAGATGCTCGTCAGCGCATCAACCAGCGCCTGGGGATCTCTGGCGCTGAGAAACTTTCCTTTAGAGTTATAGGCGGCGTGGAACATGTCATCAATGGTAGTGGGCGTATCCTTTTTAACCCATGGCCAAGCGTCAAAATCATCGTCGATGCTATCGTAATCGAGGGTGCCATCGACGCCGAAGGCCACGGTATAGGTCACCAGATGCTGGCGATTGTTTTCATCCACGCCGGGCACGATGGGCACCCGGTTCTCAAGGCCTGGCTTGAGGTCGGTGTCGTAGTACTTCATGGCCACGTCGGCCAGAGTGTTCTTCTGCCCGTCTTTATCGACATCGCCCACACTCGGGCTGCTGCCATTCCAGTAGCCGTCCGAGATCAGGATGGCGTAGTTCTGCTGGCACATGCCGCCCTCTTCGGCGCTTAGAATTGGCGAGTTGCTGCCCTTGAAATACTCTCCCGTCCTCTTGAGCGCGCGGCGCAGGGGCGTACCGATTCTTCGCGTGTAGGGCTGAGAAATTGCATCCTGAAGGTCTTCTGAATGCTGATCGCTCATGTCAGCCACAGGAATTGGAACCGGGAACTCTGTCGGGCTTTGGTTGATCGTATCAAACCCGACCCGGTCGCTGCTGTTGCGCACGACGTTGAGCAGAGCGTATTGGGCAACATCCATGCGGGTCCGATAATAGTGAAACCAGTTGGCGTAGTTCTGCTTCTGCTCGGCGGACATATTCTTGAAATATACCCGGTGATCGGCGCCATCATCCAAGTTTTCCCCGCACTCCCACGCATCGTATTCGCCGTTGCCGTTGGCATCGTCCCAGCGGCGATAGAACAGATCCTCAAGCTCCCAGAAATCATCGCTGCTGATGTCCATATAGCCCGGCCAGGGCGGGTAGTCCGCATCGGGATTGTAGGCCTGAACGTTGAAACCCAGGCAGGTAGTTCGCTCGCGAACTTGATGCCGGCGCACCTTCCACTGGCCGTCGCTTTTGACGTAGGCAAAGTTGTAATTATTGGCACTCGCGGTCGGCTCCCAGCCATGCGCTTCGACACCCTTGTTCAAGGTGTCATCGAACTGCATGCTGCCCGAGTCGTCGAGAATGATCTGAATATTGGGTTTCACCCCCACGGCCTGGGTCACCGGGGCCTGGGCAAGCTCACCCGGCGCGGCCTTGGCCAGCGCCGGAAGCATCAGTATCCCTACCAATTTCTTGAGCTTCATTTCCCTGCTCCCTTAATTGACGCCGAGGTGGACTTCGCTCTGAATCACCGCCGAAGCCCCGCGCGACTCGCCGCGTACGGTGATGCGAAAGGCGTGCAGCCGACGATCCAGCGCCGCGTTGGCGACGTTCAGCGGCGGCGCGCCCACGCGCCCCAGATACTCGATGACATAGCGCCCGGTTTCGCCTCCGCCGCCGCTCCACTCCTCGCCCCAGGCATCCCAGCTGGCCTCATCGAGCGGATCCAGCTGAGTGGCGCTGCCATCGGCCAGGCTGTAGAGGCCGTCGGCGGCTCCGTCGCTGAAGCTTGCCAGCGTCCAGCTGCCGTCATCGAGACTCTCCTCGAGCTGCTGCTCCAGATGAATCAGCAGCGTCTCGGCGCTATAGGTGGATACCTCGTAGTGCTGGCTATTGGCGCTCATGCGCGTCTGCAGCTGCGAATCCTCGGCGCCGACAACGGCAATCAGGCTAATCAGCACCAGCATGACCAGCACCACCAGCAGCACCGTGCCGCGCTCTTTGGCGTGCAGCCTATCGGGATGGTCCAGGTCGGTCAGGCGTTCCATGCCATGCCTCCTCAGCGCAGCGGCAGATTTCGAGGGGAGAAGGTCAGCTGAAAGTCGCGCTTCATGCGGCCATCATCGTCGCCGCCGGGTATCACGCCGGGCTGGGAGCGCAGCGTAAAGGCCAGCTCCACCCTGACGACCTTGTCCCACTCGTTGGCCGCGTTGACGGTGACGGGATCCTGGTTAAGTTTATCGGGCTGGCCGTCACCGCTGGTGTCCAGGCTGACGGTGACCCTGTAGCCCTCAATTCCCGAGACCAGCTCCTGAGTCCGACTTTTGTTGCCACCGGCCTCATCAACCAGAAACAGGGCAGGCACGTCTGTATCTTTTTGAGAGCGAAGCTCCAGTGCCCAGCTGCTGACCGGATAGAGATAGCTGTTGGCGCTATTGCCGCTGCCATAGAGCTGCGAAAGCGCTTCGTCCGGTTCGATCTTGACGCCGAGAGGCCCGTCATCCTTAGCCTCATCCACTTCAAAGATATCCGCCGTCTCGCAGTCGGTGATCAATGCCGCTTCACTGGCGTCGATAACGTCGATGAAGTCATTTCTGTACTTGGCCGTCAGGAAATCACCGGCAAAAATAGCGCTGTCCAGTTCGGCCATCGGTGCCGATAGCGGCACGTCACCGCCAAACTTCTCGGCCGCAATAAAGCTCAGTTTCCAATAGCTCTCGCCCTTGTAGCTGGCCTGGCTGCCGCCGAAGGGGCGGCTGATATCGTACTTGCTGTCGACGTCGCCACCCACGTTCAGACGGCGCACGTTGGCACAGCCGGCGTAGCCGGCGTTGCGGATGACTGGCCTTAGCCGATACACCGCGTAGCGGGCGGACTCCTGAAGATAAGAGGTGGCTTCCTGGGTGCTCTGGCTGTTGCGCGACTGCAGCAGCAGGTGAATCGCCAGGCCTGAGACCATCAGGCCCAGCACCAGCGATATCATCAGTTCAATGAGGGTTACGCCTTCCTGGCGATGCTTCATCCTGTCAGCACCTCGAAAAGGAACTGCTCCTCGGTCTCACCATCGGTGACGGTATCCCACCACTGGACGGTCACCGCCACCCGGCTGCCGCTCACCGCGACATCAGCGCTGGCGCCGGTTAACTTCGAACTGTCGATGGCCTCCTGCCAGTCGTCCAGATCCTGGGCCGCCAGCTGGGTCGGGGTGCAGTTTTCGCTGCAGCCGCCGCTTGGCGACCTGGTGGCGATATCGGTGACCGCGTAGCTGCCGATACCCTTGGGATTGGCGTGAATGCGCTCGGCCAGGTTGGTGGCCAGCACCTGGGCCAGGGTGTGGCTGTAGCTGAGGCGCTGGTCCTGCATGGTTTCCAGCTGCAGCCTGGCGAGCCCGAGCAGCGCGACGGACAGCAGCAGCAGAGCAACCAGCACTTCGATAAGACCGGCGCCGCGCTGCTTGCAAAGCGCTCCTGTCGGGCCGGCGCGTCTCATTCCCTTGATTCGCGACTTGTTCATGTGCAGTCTGGCTCCCCCGATCTGAATCTCCCGCTCGGCGACAGTGTGAGAGCCTTTTCAGTACTACCGGCGCAGAAATTCCAGGTTTGGTTTGTTCCACTCGCTTCCCCGCGCTGACTGAATACGGATTTGGCTCTTGCCGCGGTAACAGCATCTGCTTTCATC
>DATHXP010000213.1:0-31315 GCA_035459605.1 Halomonas sp.
GATTCTGGAAGGCATGAAGGCCATGCTGTCGGGCTGGGGCTGCGAAGTCTATACCGCGACCTCGATCGGCGGCGCTAAATCAGTGCTGCGCCACCTGGACGGCGACCCCGACGCCATCCTGGCCGACTACCACCTCGACAATGAGGTGACCGGCTTGATGGCGCTTGATGCCCTGTCGGAGCGTCTGGTAGGTGCCGTACCCGGCATTGTCATCACCGCCGACCGCACCGAGGAGGTCGCCGAGCAGATCAAGCGCAGCGGCTTTCATCTTCTGCTCAAGCCGGTACGCCCTGCCGCCCTGCGCGCCCTGCTTACCCGCACCCTGCAGGCCAGCCGCGCCATGGGACGAGCGGAGAAAATGTAGGAGATTCTATGTTGCTCATCAAGTTTGTTTTAGGCCTGACCAGCGCCATCGCGGCCTAAAGGCCGCTTGTATGTTGGTCAAAACCCACATCTGGCCAATGCCACAGGTCTACGACAACCTGGCCGGGCTCAGGAGCCGACTTTGGGCGGCTCAACCTCAAGCTTCTGGGCAACGATGACCGCCTGGGTGCGCGAGTGCACGCCGAGCTTGCGCAGAATGGCGGTGACGTGGGCCTTGATGGTCGCCTCGGAGACGCTCAGCTCGTAGGCAATCTGCTTGTTGAGCAGGCCCTCGGTGAGCATGTTGAGCACCCGGAACTGCTGCGGGGTTAGCGAGGCGATGGCTTCGGCAAAGCGAGCGTCCTCTTCGTCGGCATCGCCCAGACTGTCGGCCATCTCGGGAGGCAGCCAGACCTCACCCTTGATGATCTCCCTTACGCCCTCCGCAATCAGCGGCAGCGACGACGACTTGGGGATAAACCCCGAGGCGCCGTAATCAATCGCGCGCCGCACCACATGCGCCTCATCGCTGCCCGACACCACCGCGACCGGAATCTCCGGCGCCTGGCTGCGCAGCTGAATCAATCCCGAAAAGCCGTGGGCGCCCGGCATGTGCAGATCCAGCAGGATCAGGTCCGCGTCCGGATGGCGGGTAACCACCGCGCTGGTGGCCTCCATCGTGTCAGCCTCCACGATTTCGGCCTGGCTCGCTACTTGGCGCAGCGCCTGAGTCAGGGCTGCGCGGAACAGCGGATGGTCATCTGCAACGATGAACTTCTGGACAACTGCCATGGATTCTCCTCCGGTTCCCCTAAGCAGCGATCCGCGCTGCCAGCTGACGCCTCAGTGCTTGTAACATGGTAACGCAGCCGGGCAGCAGTCCCAAGCATCATTCACGCGAGCCGCCCAAACGCAAGCGCCGGCACGAGGCCGGCGCTTGCTGTATTGGTACCACATTGGCACCTTTGCAGATTAACGGTTGACGCGATGCTCGATAAGCTCATCGACCACCGACGGATCCGCCAGCGTGCTGGTGTCACCCAGGCCTTCGGTTTCGTTGGCGGCAATCTTGCGCAAAATGCGGCGCATGATCTTGCCCGAACGCGTCTTGGGCAGATCGCTAGCCCACTGGATGACGTCCGGCGAGGCGATCGGGCCGATATCCTTGCGCACCCACTGTACTAGCTCCTTTCTGAGCTCGTCGCTCGGTTCATGGCCGTCGACCAGAGTGACATAGATGTAGATGCCCTGCCCCTTGATGTCGTGGGGGAAGCCGACCACGGCCGCCTCGGCCACCTTGTCGTGAGCCACCAGCGAGGACTCGATCTCGGAGGTTCCCATGCGGTGCCCGGAGACGTTGATCACGTCATCGACCCGCCCGGTGATCCAGTAGTAGCCGTCCTCGTCACGACGCGCAGCATCGCTGGTGAAGTACATGCCCGGATAGGTCGAGAAGTAGGTCTGCACATAGCGCTCGTGGTCGCCCCAGATGGAGCGTGCAATCCCCGGCCAGGAATCGAGAATCACCAGGTTACCCTCGGCTTCGCCCTCCAGCAGGTTGCCGTTGGTATCGGCAATGCCCGCCTTGACGCCGAACAACGGAAAAGTTGCAGACCCCGGCTTGAGATCGGTGGCCCCGGGCAGCGGCGAGATAAGAATGCCGCCGTTCTCAGTCTGCCACCAGGTGTCGACAATCGGGCACTTCGAGTTGCCGATGACTCGGTGGTACCACTCCCAGGCCTCGGGGTTGATCGGCTCGCCCACCGAACCGAGCAGCCGCAGGCTCTCCCGGCTACTCGAGGCCATGACGTCGTCGCCGTGGGCGCGCAGGGCGCGGATGGCGGTAGGCGCGGTGTAGAGAACATTGACCCCGTGCTTGTCGACCACCTCGCCGAAGCGGCCGGGCGTCGGATAGCTGGGCACGCCTTCGAACATCAGGGTGATGGCGCCGTTGGCCAGCGGCCCGTAGACGATATAGCTGTGGCCGGTAACCCAGCCGACGTCGGCCGTGCACCAGTAGATATCGCCATCATGGTAGTCGAAGACGTACTGATGGGTCATGGCGACGTGCACCAGATAGCCGCCGGTGGTGTGCTGCATGCCCTTGGGCGCGCCGGTGGAGCCCGAGGTGAAGAGGATGAACAGCGTATCTTCTGCGCCCATCTCCTCGGGCGTACAGTCGGTAGGCTGCCGGGAGACGAGATCGTCGTACCAGACGTCGCGGCCGTCGCTCCAGTCGATCTCGCCGCCGGTGCGCTTGACCACCAGAACATTTTTACACACCTCGGTGCCGTCACGCGTCAGGGCGGCATCGACGTTGTCCTTGAGCGGCACCTGCTTGCCACCGCGCACCGACTCGTCGGCGGTGATGATCAGCTTGGAGTTGGCGCCGACCACGCGCTGGGCCACGGCATCCGGCGAGAAACCGCCAAACACCACCGAGTGGATCGCCCCGATACGCGCGCAGGCCAGCATGGCAACAGCGGCTTCGGGAATCATCGGCATGTAGAGCGTGACCACGTCCCCCTTGCCGATTCCCAGCTCCTTGAGCCCGTTGGCCAGCTGGCAGGTCTTCTCGTAAAGCTCGCGGTAGGTGAGCGTCTTGTCGACATTGGGATCGTCGCCTTCCCAGATGATCGCCGGCTGGTCGCCCCGGGTCTCGAGATGGCGATCGAGGCAGTTGACGCTGGCATTCAGCGTGCCGTCTTCAAACCAGCGGATATCGACGTTGCTGGGGTCAAAAGAGGAGTTCTTGATCTTGGTGGGCGACTTGATCCAGTCGATCCGCTTGGCCTGCTCTGCCCAGTAGCCCTCAGGATCCTCGATGGACTGGCGATAGAGCGCCTCATAGTCCGCCTTGTTGATCCAGGCGGTTTTGGCCAGCGATTCGGGAACCGGGTAGATGTTTTTGTGCTGTTCAGTCATAAAACAGACCTCTGTTATCAAGAAAAATTATCAGAAAAGAATCTGGTGAATAACGTCCGGCCACGTTTGATTGAGCGTGCGCGGCTCATAAAACATCTCTAGCATATCTGTCTCGAAGCGGCCTTCCATCTAGACCTTGGTAGATAAAATTTACTCTTTAGTAACAATGACTTAAGAAGAACTTTCGCACGAGTCGCGGCCAAGATAGACCAAGGTCTGAGTGCAGTGTCGGCAGCGATAGCCCCTTCCCTTGCGGGCCAGCCCGTGGCGGCGAGCAGTGAAGCTGTGCTCACGGCAGCCGCAGCGATAACGATAGGGTGCAGGGCTCGCCCGGCGGGTGTCAAAGCGATGCGTGACGCGCGGCTCCAGACCAAACAGCTGGCGCATCACCGTCTGCCATTCACGACCGTGGGGACGCATTTGGGGCCCGCCTTCCAGATGATAGACCAGCCAGTGCGCCATTTCATGGGGCACGATCTCGACCAGAAAAGCGTAGCGATTCTCAGCGTAGAGCCTGGCATTGAAGCGCAGGCCGCCCCGCCCAAAGTGCGCCTGACCGGCCCCCATACCCCGCAGATCGAGCCAGATCGCGGGCCGCGGAAGGGTTTCATGTACCTCACGGCATAGCCGCCAGGCCGCTTCGCAGCGATCCAGCAGCGCCTGCTGACTGGCAGCCGCGTCCAGTTCGGCCAGCCGGTCGAAAGCAATATCAGGGAGTGTGGGAGTGTTCATGAATGATAGAATGTCAGCATGACCTGGCGACGTAAAGGATGTCTCCAGCGCCTGACGATACCCGCAAACCGGCCAGCGAGAGACACCATGCCCGAGAGTAGAACGCCCCAGCCGCACCCGCTGCTAGGGGACGAGGCGCTTGAACAGCTCGATGACTTTCTTGCCTCAGAGCGCGCCGGCAGCGAGGCGCTGGACCTGCTTGGCAGCCACGGTTTCCTGGTGGCGCTGGCCGCTGCGCCGCGCGAACAGCCTGCAGCCGTCTGGGTTGCCGAGCTGTTCCAGGGCGAGCCGGCGTTTGTCAGCACCGAGGAGCGCGACCACATCCTCGGCATGCTCGACCAGCTGCGCCTGAACGCTATCGAAGTGTTCGAGGCCGGCGATCTGCCCGAGCTGCCCTTTGATCTGGAGCTTGAGGGCCTTGCTCCTGAAGAAACGCCCGTCGGCGACTGGTGCGCTGGATTCATGGAAGGTGTCTTTCTCGACGAAGCGGCCTGGTTCGAGGACAGTGAAGAAACCGTGGCCACCCTGCTGCTGCCCTTTATGCTGCTTTCAGGGCTATTCGATGACCAGCCGGACATGGCCGAGCTGGCCGCTGATCAAGAACGGCTGAACGCGCTGGCCGCTCAGCTTCCCGAACTGGCGCTGGATCTTTATCTGCACTTTCGGGTGCCGCCCGAAACCGCCCGGCCGCGTCCACGGCGCAAGGGCCGGGCCGGCGGCTCCAGGCGCTATTAATTCAGCAATCAAATAGGTCATCCTGACCTCTTTGATTATCGCCAGCGCAACACGGGCGCAGATGTATGAATCTGCTGGTGCTGCGCTGTCTCGCGCCGATCTTTCGACCGGCGGCGGTACATCCTTGTACCGCTATTAACCCAACATGAATGCTTGCCGGGTTAATAAGTCAGGTCGGCTGATGGCGACGCAGAGCGCGTCGCCACCGCGGCGAAACGGGTTCGGCCTGGAACACCTCCTCGCACGCTCCGAGAAGCTCTGCCAAGGCATCGACCAGCTGCTCGGTGAATGCGGCATCGTCAACCTCCTGCACCGCATCAAGCACCCAGCTCACGGCAGCCGAATGGACGGCGGTAGAACCAACACGGCTCCAGTCATCGACCACGCATGTCCGCGCTTCGAGAAATGAGGTGCTGAACTCGAAAATGCGCGCGCCGGCCTCAAGAAAGGCGCCATAGCGCCGGGAATCAGCCGCCGGCAGCGCACTCTTCACCGCTGCATCTTGCCTGCCGGGCACCACCAGCCAGACGCCAACCCCGCGCCTGAGCGCCTTGAACAGCTCCCGGCGCACTCTTGCCGGCGGCGCGAAGTTCGGCGTGAAGATCAGAATTCGCCAGCGGGCGCCGCAAATCCGCTCCAGCAGCGAGCGCTGCGGCGGGCCGGGAAAGCTGCCGCCCTGGCTCCAGACCACCCGCCCAAGCCCGCCGGATGGCGAGCCATTATCAACGCCGGTGGGCAGCTGCATGCCCCTTACCAGGCCTGGCGAGCCGCTGCCACGGGTGCGCGAGGACTCCCACTGAGCGGAGAAAAGGCGCATCCAGTCGGCCAGCACCGGGCCCTGCACGCGCACCGCCACATCGAAACCTGCTTGAAAATAGCTATCCTGCGCGGCAAAACCGCCGACGAAAGCGACGCGACCATCGACCATCACCAGCTTGCGCCGGCTGCGCATCCGCTGCGTGCCGTGGTTCAGCCGGCCAAGCGGCCTGTAGCAGCGCAGCGCAATGCCGGTAGCGCTGATCGAACGCAGATCCCGCTCGGCAAGGTGCCTGGCACCGTGGCCATCGAGCAGCAGCAATACCTGAACCCCCCGCTCGACCGCCGCGGCCAGGGCCTTGACCAGAATCGTCAGCAGCTTGCCCGGCTCAGCCTCGCCCAGCTCGACAAGCACCGCATCGTTGGCTGCATCGATCGCCTTGAACAGCTCAGAAAGGATGTTCCCGGATTGTACTAACGCAGTGAAATGATTCCCTTCACGCCACATGCCATGCATGCCCAGCGTCTCCCCCGGCCAGTTCCATTGTAGCCCGTCAACATTGACCCAGTTTAGATCGCGTGGCAACCAGGCAGCAGCTGTGCACAGGCGTCACCCCGTCAGGGAACGGTGCACATACAGGTCGTAGCGGCTGGTCTTGCCTTGCAGCGCATGACGCGGCGCCGGCCCGGCCAGCGGCGGCGCCTGGCGCGGCCGCTTGACCACCACGCGATGGGTGGCGACATCCAGGGCCGCCTCGAGCAGCCGCGGCGCATCTTTGTCATCGCCGGCCAGCTCGCGAAATATCCGCATTTCCTTCTTGACCAGGGCGGACTTGTGGCGATGGGGAAACATCGGATCCAGGTGAATGACCTGCGGCGAGATGCCCGCGCGCTTGACCAGCGACTCCAGATCACTGCAGGCGTCGCCCTGTACCAGCCGCATGGCCGCCGCAATATCGGCCGTCTGGGGATCCTGCAAGGCGCGTTTCAGGCCATCGTCGAGCAGCGCGGCAATCGCCGACACGCGCTCGATCAGCAGCACCCGAGCGCCGAGACTCGCCAGCACGAAGGCGTCCCGACCCAGCCCCGCCGTCGCGTCGATCACCGAAGGCGTGGCCACCTTGCCAAGCCCGCAGGCACGGGCGATCAGCTGCCCGCGACCGCCGCCAAAGCGGCGCCGGTGGGCCGCTCGTCCGGCGACAAAGTCGACCTGCAGGGGCTTGCCGTAGCGGCGCGGATCGCCGGCCAGCTCCAGACGGCCAGCCTGCTGCTGCAGCAGCAGCGGCGCAGCGCGGCCTTGGGGGCTATCGCGCTCCGGCAGCCCCCAGCGCTCGGCCAGCTCCGCCGTGGCCGCCGCCACCACGGGTACATGCATCATCGGCGCTTTTGCCAGGCCACCCGATCGCGCAGATAGACGGGCTGCACCTCGTGAGCGGGGCGACCTTCACCGGCCGCAAAGGCATTCGCTGCCAGCAGGGCCATGTCGTGTGCCGCCGCCTCATCGTCGGGCAGGCACTGGCTCATTGCCGCCAGCGTCGCGGCGGGCATCTCGCCTTTCAGGTGCCAGCCGGAGCCCACGCCAACCCACTCGGGCACATCGCCACCGCCCCTGCTGCCAACCTCCGGCACGTGCAGCCGCCGGGGCGTCAGCAGCGCCTCTTCCATGAGCGCGGTGACGCTGTCGTTTTGGCACCGCCAGGCCGCCGCATACACCTCGCCCATGCGCGCATCGAGCACGGTCAGCAGGTAGCGAAAGCGGTGGCGACGATGCGCGCCCAGCGCCAGCGCCTGTAGCGTCGAGACGCCGAGCAGCGGACGCTCCAGGCCGAAGGCCAGCCCCTGGGCCACGCCGGCGGCAATTCGCAGTCCGGTAAAGGAGCCGGGGCCGTGCCCATAGGCCAGCGCATCGAGCTCGCTGGGCACGATGCCGGCCTCGGCCAGCACCTCATCGACCATCGGCAGCAGCCGCCGCGTGTGCGCTCGGGGGGTGAGCTCGAAGCGCGATATCAAGCGGTCATCGCTGCCGGTCTCGCGGCGCAGCAGCGCAGCAGAGCAGGCGCTCGAAGAGGCATCCAGGGCAAGCAGTGTCAGCATGAGGGGAGCAAGACATCAGGAAATTGTCGCAATATTATACGTCAAAGACAGGGCCGTTACAGTTGGCGAAATCAAGGACGGCGGCAGGTCGAAGCGAAGCTCCTCTGCCCATGGATGGCAGAGGGAGCGCCCAGGGAAGGGCTTACAGCGACTTCGCGCAGGCCTGCTGCCGGACCGTCGCAAGGTAGCCAGGCTGCCTTGACGTCAAAGGCCCGCGCGATGCGGGCCTTTGGGAATGCCGATGCGTTTGGCTTGGAGCGCCTCAGCTCTCCAGCGCGCGCGCCACCTGAGCGGTAATGTCATCGACGCTGCCGACGCCTTCCACCCGATGGTAGGCCGGGGCGACGCCCGGCTCCCGGGCGGCCCACTGCTGGTAATACTCCACCAGCGGCTCGGTCTGCTCGTGGTACACCGCCAGACGATTGCGCACCGTCGACTCGCTGTCGTCGTCACGCTGAATCAGCGGCTCGGCGGTCACATCGTCTTTGCCCGCTTCTTTCGGCGGGTTGTAGTCGATGTGATAGACGCGGCCCGACGCCGGGTGAACGCGACGCCCCGCCAGGCGCTTGACGATCTCTTCGTCGGGCACGGCAATCTCGAGCACGTGGTCGATCTTGACCTGCGCCTCCTTCATCGCATCCGCCTGCGGGATGGTGCGCGGGAAGCCATCGAACAGAAAGCCGTTGGCACAGTCGGGCTGCGCGATGCGCTCCTTGACCAGCGCGATGATCAGGTCGTCAGACACCAGCCCGCCGGTGGCCATGATTTCCTTGGCCTTGAGCCCCAGCTCGCTGCCCTCCTTGACCGCGGCGCGCAGCATGTCGCCGGTGGAAATCTGCGGAATGCCGAAACGCTCGCAGATGAACTGGGCCTGGGTGCCCTTGCCGGCGCCCGGCGCACCTAAAAGGATCAAACGCATCTGACTGCTCCTGAAAGCGATATGTGTTCTTGAGTGTTAAATAGCAATAGCAGAACAATACCGCTGCCACCGGCGCCAGACAAGATAAAGCTGCCGCACGTATCCGTTTGTTTCAAAAAAAGAATATTTAAATCAATATCCTATTAATGAATAACACTTTGGTCTGCCAGACCAAACGACGCAAAGACGGCGCCTTGCGGCGCCGTCTTTGAATCGCTCACCGCATATTACTTACAGCAGCTGGCGGCGAATATCGCTGAGCAGCTGGGCAATATAGACGGTGAAGCGCGCCGCATCGGCGCCGTTGACCGCGCGGTGATCGTAGGAGAGCGACAGCGGCATCATCAGCCGCGGCTGGAAGCTCGCGCCGTCCCAGACCGGCTTCATCTCGGCCTTGGAAACGCCAAGAATGGCCACCTCCGGCGCGTTGACGATGGGCGTGAAGGCCGTGCCGCCAATCGAGCCCAGGCTCGAAATGGTGAAACAGCCGCCGCTCATCTCGTCGCGCGTGAGCTTCTTGTTCTGCGCCTTGCCGGCCAGCTCGACGGACTCCTTGGCCAGCTCGATCAACGACTTCTTGTCGGCGTCACGGATCACCGGCACCATCAGGCCGTCCGGCGTATCCACGGCAATACCGATGTGCACGTACTTCTTGTACACCAGGGTCTCGCCGTCGCTCTTCAGGCTGACGTTGAACTGCGGGTAGCGCGCCAGCGCCAGCGCGCAGGCCTTGATCATGAACGGCAGCGGCGTCAGTCTCGCCCCCTGCGCTTCGGCCTCGGCCTTCATCGACTTGCGGAAGGCCTCCAGCTCGGTGATGTCGGCTTCGTCGAACTGCGTCACGTGGGGCAGGTTGACCCAGCTGCGGTGCAGGTTGGTGGCGCCCATCTTCATCAGACGCCCCATGGGCTTCTCTTCGACCTCGCCAAACTGGCTGAAGTCGACGTCGGGAATCGGCGGAATCCCGGCGCCAGCAGAGGCAGCGGCGGCGCCTGCAGGCGCGGTCTCGCCGGCCATCACCCGCTTGACGTAGCCGTGCACGTCCTCCTTGAGCACCCGCTCCTTGGGCCCGCTGGGCGTGACCTGAGCCAGATCGACGCCGAGCTCGCGCGCCAGCATGCGCACCGCCGGCCCGGCGTGTATCAGCCTGCCTTCGCGCGGCTTGCGGGCCGCCACTTCAGCTTCCGGGCTGGGGCGGCTGATGGGCGTCGCCGCCTTGGCCGGCGCATCACCCGCGGCCTGCTGCGTATCGGCCCGCTGGGGCTGGCTCTCTTTCTCCGGCTCCGCCGGTGCTTCGGCGCCAACGGTCTCGATAGTGCCGATCAGGTCGCCTTCGGAGACGCTGTCGCCCTCCTTGACGCTGAGCTCGATCAGCTTGCCCGCGTAGGGGCTCGGCACGTCCATGGAGGCCTTGTCGGACTCCAGGGTAATCAGCGTATCCTCTTCTTCGATTTCATCGCCGGCGGCGACGGCCACTTCGATAATCGGCACATCGCCGGCGCCGCCCAGATCGGGCACGCGGATCTCCTGACGCCGAGGCTCGCTGCTGGCCGCCGGCTTGGCCGCCGCCTCGGGCTCGGCGGCCTGCGGGGCCGGTTCGGCGGCGTCTGCTGCGCTATCCGCCGCGCTGTCGTCACCGCCGGCGATCTCGACGGTGCCGATCACGTCCCCCGCCGATACGGTATCTCCCACCTTGACGGTCAGCGTCACGAGCCTGCCGGCGTGCTCGCTGGGAACGTCCATGGAGGCCTTGTCGGACTCCAGGGTGATCAGCGCGTCCTCTTCGGCGATCTCGTCGCCGACGGCCACCGCCACCTCGATGACTTCGACGTTGTCGTCGCCGCCGAGATCCGGGATCACGATGTCCACGGTGCGCTTGCCGCCGCCGGCTGTCGGCGCTTCCTGGCTGGCGGCGGGCTCGGACGCCGGGGGCGGCGTGCTCTCGGCTTCTGCCTCGGGCTCGGCCTCTGTTTCGCCGCTGTCGCCGCCTTCGACTTCAAGCTCGACGATGCCGTCGCCTTCGGAGACAGTATCGCCCTCCTTGACCAGCACCTTGACGACCTTGCCGCCCTTGGGCGAGGGCACGTCCATGCTGGCCTTGTCAGACTCCAGGGTGATCAGGGTATCTTCAGCGTCAATGACGTCGCCTTCAGACACCGCGATCTCGATGATTTCCACATCGGTATCGCCGCCGATGTCGGGAACTTTGATGGTTTCGCTACTCAAGGTCGCGCTCCTTCCAAAACGTGTCTGGAACGGGCGGGGGCGCACCCCGCCCGGACATCGGGATCAGCTGGCCAGCGGATTCGGCTTGCTGGTGTCAATGTCGTACTTGGCAATTGCCTCGGCGACGACCTTGCGATCCAGCTCGCCGCGATCCGCCAGCGCCTTGAGGGCGGCAACGGTCACGAAGTAGCGGTCCACTTCAAAGAAGTGGCGCAGCTTCTCGCGGGTGTCGGAGCGGCCATAGCCGTCGGTTCCCAATACATGATAGTCAGTCGGCACCCAGGCGCGAACCTGGTCGGCGAACAGCTTCATGTAGTCGGTGGCGGCGATCGCCGGCCCCTTGCGCTCCTCGAGGCAGGCCGTCACATGCGGCTGACCGCGCTCGGCCTCCGGATTGATGAAGGCCTGGCGGTCGATCTCCAGCGCCTCGCGACGCAGCTCGTTGAAGCTGGTCACGCTCCAGATGTCGGCGCCAACGCCCCACTCCTCGGCGAGCATCTCGGCGGCGGCCTCGACCTCGCGCAGGATGGTGCCGGAGCCCATCAGCTGGACGTGGCCCTTGTCACCCTGGCTCTCGCGCAGCAGATACATGCCCTTGATGATGTCTGCCGTGGGAATCTCCTCCAGCTCGGGGTGCGGGTAGTTCTCGTTCATCACCGTGAGATAGTAGAAGCAGTTCTCCTTGTCGGCGAACATGCGCTTCAGGCCGTCCTGCACGATCACCGCCAGCTCGTGAGCATAGGTCGGATCGTAGCTGCGGCAGTTGGGGATCATCGACGCCTGCAGGTGGCTGTGGCCGTCCTGGTGCTGGAGGCCCTCGCCGTTGAGCGTCGTGCGCCCTGCCGTACCGCCCACCAGGAAGCCATGCGCGCACATGTCGCCGGCCGCCCAGGCCAGATCGCCAACGCGCTGGAAGCCAAACATCGAGTAGTAGATGTAAAAGGGTATCAGCGGCAGACCGTGGTTGCTGTACGCCGTGGCCGCGGCGATCCACGACGACATGGCGCCCGCTTCGGTGATCCCCTCCTCGAGCACCTGACCGGCCTCATCCTCGCGGTAGAACATCAGCTGGGCCTTGTCCATGGGCACGTACTTCTGACCGCCGGGGCTATAGATGCCCAGCTGGCGGAACATGCCTTCCATGCCAAAGGTGCGCGCCTCGTCGGGCACGATCGGCACCACCTGCTTGCCGAAGCCCTTGTGCTTCACCAGGCCGCTGAGAATGCGCACAAAGGCCATGGTGGTGGAAATCTCACGCCCTTTGGAACCGCCGGTCTGAGTGGCAAAGATCCTGTCGTCCAGGCCGGGAATATCCAGCGCTTCGAAATCGCTGCGGCGCGCCGGCAGGTAGCCGTTCAGGCGCTCGCGCTGGAGATGCATGTAGCGCATCTCCGGCGAGTCATCCGCCGGCTTGAAGTAGGGCATCTCCTTTTCGATCTGCTCATCGGTCACCTCGATGCCGAAGCGATCGCGGAATTGCTTGAGCACCTCGACGTCATCAATCGCCTTGACCTGGTGCGCTTCCATATCGGCCTCGCCGCCGTCCGGCCCCAGGCCGTAGCCCTTGACGGTGTGCGCCAGCACTACCGTGGGTCGCCCGTTGGCGTTGTTGACCGCTTCATGATAGGCCGCGTACATCTTGTAGGGGTCGTGGCCGCCGCGATTGAGCTTCCAGATATCCTCGTCGGAGAGGTCCTTGACCATCTCGGCGGTTTCCGGATACTTGCCGAAGAAGTGCTCCCGGGTATAGGCGCCGCCGCTGGCCTTGTAGTTCTGGTACTCGCCGTCAACCGCCTCGTCCATGCGCTTTTGCAGCACGCCCTTCTTGTCCTTCTCGAACAGCGGATCCCACAGCCGTCCCCAGACCACCTTGATCACGTTCCAGCCGGCGCCGCGGAACACGCCCTCCAGCTCGTCCATGATGCGCGAGTTGCCGCGCACCGGCCCGTCCAGACGCTGCAGGTTACAGTTGACCACGAAAATCAGGTTGTCGAGATTCTCGCGGCTGGCCAGATGGATCGCGCCCAGCGACTCGGGCTCATCGCACTCGCCGTCGCCCAGGAAGCACCACACCTTGCGATCCATCATCGGCTTGAGGCCGCGCTGATCCAGATACTTCATGACGTGGGCCTGGTAGATGGCCATGATCGGCCCCAGCCCCATGGACACGGTGGAGAACTGCCAGTAGTCGGGCATCAGCCACGGGTGAGGATAGGAAGACAGGCCGTCGCCGTCCACTTCCTCACGGTACTTGTCCATCTGCTCCTGGGTCAGGCGCCCCTCCAGGAAAGAGCGAGCATAAATACCCGGCGAGCTGTGCCCCTGTATGAATATCAGATCGCCCTCGAAGTCTCCCTTGGGCGCGCGGAAGAAGTGGTTGAAGCCCACCTCATACAGGGTGGCGCTGGACATGAAGCTGGCGATATGGCCGCCAATGCCGCTGTGCTTGGCGTTGGCGCGGGTCACCATGGCCGCCGCATTCCAGCGGATCAGCGAGCGAATACGCCGCTCCATGAACATGTCGCCAGGCAGGCGCGCCTCACGGTGCACCGGTATCGTGTTGCGATGGGGTGTCGTCACCGAGAAAGGTACCTGCCTACCGTCGCGGCGGACGCGGTCCGCCAGGCGCGTCAAGAGGTAGCGGGCGCGCTCTTCGCCCTCGCGGTCCAGCACCGACTCCAGGGAATCCAGCCACTCCGTGGTTTCGACCGGATCGAGATCTTCTCGTGTCTCAAGACTCATGGACGTCTCTCCGAATGACGGTGGGGAGTGATTTCCCCACGGCAGAGGTAAGTTGCTTCCGGGTGATCACGCAGGAGTTCAGCAGCGCGGCCACCCTCTTTGTAGTGGTTTTACAAGACTTCGCAAACGGCACCCAGCGGTTGATAAAGATATCGCAAACCTTGCTGACCGCCAATTAAAACAGATTTGGAACCTTTTTCCAAAGCCCTTGAAAGCTGCACCGCTGCAGGCTTCGCGACAGGCCCACTGTACATGATCAAGCAAGAGGCGGCGGCAATACAAGAGGCGCCTTGATTCTCCCGCACGATCACGAAAAACGGCAAACAGATGTATTTTTACGAAAAATTCGTCAATTTCCTCAACTGTTGATAAAAATAGGCCCAGTCAAATGCGGGTCCAGGGTCGCTTTTACGTAGCGGAGCGACATGCGCATGACCCACGATACGCGCAGCGTCCATTTCAGGGTAGTGCGCGATCAGCGCCCGGGTCGCCCTGCACAAAGCAAGATACTGAGATTGAGTGTAGGGCGAGACCTCATCTCCCTCCAGCTCAATGCCGATGGAAAAGTCGTTGAGCGCCTGACGCCAGCGCCCCCGGTCCTGCCAGCGTGAGCGACCGGCGTGCCAGGCGCGCCGATCAAAAGGCACGAACTGCACGCGCTCACCGTCGCGACGAATCAGCACATGGGCCGAGACGCGCAGCCGGTGAATCTCGGCGAAGAACGGATGCGCATCGGGCGTCAGACGATTGGTAAACAGCCGCTCGATGGCATCCCCGCCGAATTCTCCCGGCGGCAGGCTGATCGAATGCACCACCAGCAGGGAAATCTCCCCGTTTGGCCGCTCATTGCAATTCGGCGACGGCACGCGTCGGGCGCCCTCCAGCCAGCCTTGCTTGATCGACATGCAGCCCCCTGACGTTAGCTTGGGTATTTGCCTTATAATGAACGCTCAACGCTTTCCCGCACAGACTTTCAGCACAGAGACAGGCTTGCCATGGACTATCAGGATGCCCTTGCCGACGAGATCCGCGACAGCGCGGCCCGCCTGCTGGCCGAGGACGTGGGTCCCGGCGACATTACCGCCCAGCTGATCCCTGCCGCGCAATGGGCCAAGGCCCGGGTGATCGCCCGCCAGGACACCGTGTTGTGCGGCGTGGCCTGGGTCAACGAGCTGTTTCGGCGCCTCGACGCCAGCGTCACCCTGCGCTGGCTGGCAAGCGACGGGAATCGCATTGCCGCCAACGAGCCTTTCCTGATGCTCGAAGGGCCGGCGCGCAGCCTACTCACCGGCGAGCGCGCCGCGCTGAACCTGCTGCAGACGCTATCCGCCACCGCTACCCAGACGCGCCACTGCGTCGATCTCCTGGAAGGCACCGGCGTCCGCCTGCTGGATACCCGCAAGACGCTGCCGGGACTGCGCCTCGCGCAGAAATACGCGGTGACCTGCGGCGGCGGGCACAATCACCGTATCGGCCTCTATGACGCCTTTCTGATCAAGGAAAATCACATCGCCGCCTGCGGCGGCATTGCCGAGGCTGTCAAGGAGGCCCGGCGCCTTGCCCGTGAGCTTCCGGTAGAGGTGGAAGTCGAAACCTTCGACGAGCTCGACGCCGCGCTGGCTGCCGGCGCCGATGTGATCATGCTGGACAACTTCTCGCTGGATGACATGCGCGAGGCGGTGCGGCGCAACGCCGGCAAGGCAACGCTTGAAGCGTCCGGCAACGTCGACGCAAACCAGCTGAAGGCGATTGCCGATACTGGCATTGACTGTATCTCCAGCGGCGCTCTGACCAAAAACATCACGGCCATCGACCTGTCGATGCGACTGACCGAGACATTCAACGCCTAGCCGACACATACCACGCGGGTCAGCCCATGAGCGCAGCGTCCACCCCCAGCGAATCGCTGAGCCTTGTGCCCATCGGCCATATTCGCAGCGACTTTGCCGATCCCTTTGGCATTCCGCGCCAGCCGGGCCTGGCCAGCGCGGCCAGCGCCACCCTGGTACTCTGCCCGCCGTTTGACGACCCGCTGACGGTGCGCGGCCTGGAGGCCTTCAGCCATGTCTGGCTGACCTTTGTCTTTCACCTCAGCCCCGAGCGCTGGACGCCGCTGGTGCGGCCACCGCGCCTGGGGGGCAACGCCCGGGTCGGCGTCTTCGCCACGCGCAGCACCCACCGTCCCAATCGCCTGGGGCTGTCGCTGGTCGCACTGGACGATATCGACACCCGCCGCGGCGTGCGCCTGACCTTTAGCGGCGCCGACCTGGCCAACGGCACGCCGGTGGTGGATATCAAGCCCTACCTGCCCTGGCTCGAAGCGCACCCGGAGGCCCGGGGCGGCTTCGCCGCCGAGCCGCCGCCGCTGTGCCGGGTGGCGTTCAGCGCCACGGCCAGGCGCCAGCTGGCAAAAAGAGACGATGCTGCCAGCCTGCGCCCGCTGATCCAGCAGGTGCTGGCCCAGGACCCGCGCCCTGCGTATCGGCGTCAGCCCAGCGAGCGAGTTCACGGCGTGCGCCTGCGCGATCTGGACGTGCGCTTTCGCGCCATAGAAGAAAACGTGCTGGAAGTCGTGGAGCTGGCGCCGGCCTGAAGGAGCAGAAAGCAGAGTGATCGGCGCGCAGATTGGCGCAAATAAGGAGGCTCCAGCAGCGCACCGCTCACGCGAAAGCTCCCGTCGGGCCGCGGCAAGCCGACTGAGCTTTACATCATCGCGCCTGGATTCTACTGGCTTTTTTGCTTGCGGCCTCGTGCACTCCCAGCACCTGCAGGCGGTAGCCATAGCCGTAGACGGAAACCAGGTTCCAGCCGTTTTCTGCCGTCAGGCCGAGCTTCTTGCGAATGCGATAGACGTGCACGTCCAGGGTACGTGAGCTGGGGTGCTCTTCTCTGCCCCATATGTATTCATAAAGATAGGCGCGCGCCAATGGCCGCCCAAGATGCAGGAAGAACTGATAGACCAGCCGATATTCCTGGCGCGTCAGCTTGACCTCTTCGCCATCCAGGAATACCGCGCTGACGGACTCGTCGATGCGGATGTTGCCACACGCCAGCTCGGAATCGCCGGCACCCGCTGCCAGCCCGGCGCGCGCCTGTCGCTTCAAGGCGGCACGTGCGCGCGCCTTCAACTCACGCGGCCGGAAGGGTTTACTGATGAAGTCTTCGGCACCCTTGCTCAGCGCCTCGACCACGTCTTCTTCCGCCTGCCGATTGGTGACCAGAATAACGCTTGGAGGAACTTCAAAATAGCCGCGAATCCACTCGAGCAGCTCGATCCCGCGACTGCCCGGCAGCTCCCAGTCGAGTATCACCAGTTCGAAAGTGTCGCGCTTGAGCGCGCGAACCAGGTCATCAGCGGCCAGAAACATCTGTATATCAACAGTCTCTGCTACACCCCGCTGGCTTTCGCACAGCGCCTGGCGAATCTGCTCGAGTGAGGCTTTGTCATCATCCAGTACCGCGATACGCATCATGTTTCCTCATTGCGCCTGGCATCCTGCCACTCCAGGAACTCTAGTGATGGAAAGCATACTTTAGACTGTTATAGTATTAGTGTCGCAAAAAAGATACGATGTTTCAGCTTTTCCTTGCAATACTTTCCGCATCTCTTTTAGCTGACCCAGCTTTTATCGCCCTGAATGCCAAAGCCTCCATCAGCTGATGGAGGCTTTGGCATTCAGGGCATTGTCCCAAAAAAAGCAGGCCCGCGACCGAAACGCAGCGGCTCAGCCGTCCTCAACGCCGATACGGCGGCTGACCTCTTCGTAGGCTTCGATGACACCGCCCAGGCCCTGGCGAAAGCGGTCCTTGTCGAGCTTTTCGCGGGTGTCGGCGTCCCACAGCCGACAGCCATCGGGGGAGAATTCGTCGCCGAGCACGACCCTGCCCTTGAACAGGCCAAACTCCAGCTTGTAATCGACCAGCAGCAATTTGCCTGCGGCAAAAATCGCCTTGAGCACGTCGTTGACGCGGAAGGTCAGCGCCTTCATTTCGGCCAGCTGCTCCGGCGTCGCCCAGCCGAAGGTTTCGGCCAGCGACTCGTTGATCATGGGGTCGTGCAGGGCGTCGTTCTTGAGGAACAGCTCAAAGGTGGGCGGCTGCAGCTCGCGGCCTTCCTCGACGCCCAGCCGCCTGACCAGGCTGCCGGCGGCGATATTGCGCACCACGCATTCCACCGGGATCATGTCGAGCCGTTTGACCAGACACTCGGTCTCGGACAACAGCGCCTCGAAGTGGGTGGGAATCCCGGCGGCTTCCAGCTTGCCCATGATGAAGGCATTGAAGCGATTGTTGACCATGCCCTTGCGAGCCAGCGATTCCATGCGCTCGCCGTCGAAGGCGCTGGTATCGTCGCGAAACGTCAACACCAGGCGCTGCGGATCATCGGTGGTGTGTACCGACTTGGCCTTGCCGGCGTAGAGCTCTTTACGCTTTTCCATGGGTGTCTCCACGGTAGTAGTTGGTAGCAGCTGCTCATCAGCGCAGCAGGTCCGCCACCCGCTCGAGCACCTCATGCGCGTCCTGCTCGCTGAAGTCGCGTTCGCTTTCATTGATGACGCGCAGCACGGTGCTGTCGGGGCCGCGCGACTCCAGGTCAAGACGCAGCGTCTGCGACATCTGACGCACATCGGGGCTGAAGATGACGCCCAGCATGCTGCGCTTGCGCTCCGAGGCGGTCATGTAGTCGATGAGGAAGTCGTGGCGCTCCGGGAAGCGCTCCAGCAGCTGGCGTTCGCCCTCGACGATGAAGTCTGCCTCCAGCTGATGGCTGAGTTCGGCATAAACGCGCTGGATGTCGAACGGCAGCTTGAGCAGCCACTCATCGCCTTCTTTCTCGAGCAGCAGACGCACCTGCTGCTCTGCGGGGCGCTGCACGATCAGCGACGATGCGCTGGACGCGTTGATATTTGCCTGGAAATAGCGCTCAAGCGCCTGCAAACAGCCGTCCTGTGTGGTGCCATTGCGCTCGCAGCGCACTTCACTGATGCCGCTTTGCAGCCCGGGCTGGAGGCGGATGTCCCCCTCCGTGGTGGCGAGCAGGCCCTCGCTTGGCTCCTGTCGCTGGATGTTCAGCCCGCGCTGCTGAACAAAGCGTTCCAGCTGGGGCCACACCGCATCGGGACCGGCTCCGACCACCAGCCAGCGCTTATCACCGGCCTGACGGCGCGCCACGCTGCCCGGCTTCATGGTGCTGCCAACCCCCAGGGCGCGCGGCGGCGGCACGCGAAAATTGGAGCCCAGGGACGCAAAGCTGCCAGCGGTCTCGGGCACCGGCATGCTGTTGCCGTAGCGCCGCTGGTCGCGGCTATCGGGCAGCACCAGCGGCTCACTTGTCTTGGCGTCGGCATAATCGACTTCACGGTCATCGTAATACCCGTCGCGGGCACACCCGGCCAAGGCCAGAACAGCCACTAGCGGCATCCATTTCAGCGCATAGCTCATGCGTTTACCTTGCATCGGTGATTAAGGGCATCGTTTTTCAAGTCGCGGCGATGCCGCTCAGTCGTCGATCACACCGGCCAGCTGCAGCGCCTCGCTGACCGTGGAGTGGTAGCGTTCAGACAGCCAGGTCAGCGGCAGCCGGATGCCGGGCTCTATCAGTCCCATGCGATTAAGGCTCCACTTCACGGGAATCGGGTTGGCCTCGATGCCAAGGTTGGTATGCAGCGGCATCAGGCGCGTATTGATCTGATGCGCCTTGTCGGCATCGCCGGCCATGGCGGCGTGGCACAGGTCGTGCATAGCGCGCGGCGCCACGTTGGCGGTGACCGAAATGTCGCCGTGACCACCCATCAGGATAAAGTCACAGGCCGTGGCATCATCGCCCGAGTAGAGCATGAAGCCGCTGCCCTTGAGCTGGCTGATCAGATCCTCGCCGCGCTCCAGGTTGCCGGTAGCATCCTTGAGGCCAACGATGTTGTCCACCTCGGCCAGACGCAGCACGGTCTCGTTGTAGATATCCGAACAGGTGCGTCCCGGCACGTTGTAGATAATCACCGGCAGGTCGCTGCTCTCGGCAATGGCCTTGAAGTGCTGGAAGAGACCTTCCTGGGTAGGTCGGTTGTAGTACGGCGCCACGGTCAGGCAATACTCGGCCCCCACCTGTGTGGCGTAGCGCGTCAGCTTGACCGCCTCGGTCGTATTGTTGGAGCCGGTACCGGCAATCACCGGGATACGGCCGTTGACCTCTTCCACTACCGTGCGAATCACGCCAAAGTGCTCGTCAAACGACATGGTGGTGGGCTCGCCGGTGGTGCCGGCGGCGACAATGGCATCGGTGCCGTTGTCCAGATGAAAATTGACCAGGCGACGCAGCCTCTCCCAGTCGATATCACCGTTTACCTTCATCGGAGTCGCCAGTGCGACGATGCTGCCCGTGATCATTCTCTGCTATCCTCTCGCTGCCTGATTGAGCGACCACCGCGGCCTGAGCCGCCGTCCCGGGGGCGCCACCCCATACAGAGGGCAATGCCAAGAGACAAATGGTACTCAGCGCCAGGTAGCCTGTACAGCAGGGACTTTACAGCCTGCCGCAGCTTTCGTGTAATCAAGGTCTCATCAACTACGCCAAACGGCACGCCGATAGTAAAAGCCAGGCGTTCAACCACAGGGGTTTTCCATGTCTGTAAGTCTCGGCCAAGCCATTCCCGACTTCACCGCGACGGCCACCGGCAACGCTCAGCTGACGCTTTCGGAGTTTCGGGGCCAGCAGGTTGTGCTCTTTTTTTATCCCAAGGCCAGCACCCCCGGCTGCACCACCGAAGGCGGCGACTTTCGCGACCACAAGGCCGAATTCGATGCCGCCAATACCCGGGTGATTGGCATTTCGCGCGACGGCATTCGTGCCCAGGAAAACTTCAAGGCCAAGCAGGAGTTCAACTTCCCGCTGATTTCCGACAGGGACGAGGCCGTCTGCCGGCTGTTTGACGTCATCAAGCTCAAGAAGATGTACGGCAAGGAGCATTATGGCATCGAGCGCAGCACCTTTCTGATCGACGCCGACGGCAGGCTCGCCAAGGAGTGGCGCGGCGTGAAGGTCAAAGGCCACGTCAGCGAGGTGCTGGCCGCCGCCCAGGCGCTGCATGCGGGCAGCGCCGTTTGAACTATACCACCGCGTCTTTTTCTTCGGCCTTGTGCTCGGTCTCTTCGCGCCGCTGCTGAATCCCGCGCGGCCAGGCATACATCAGCGCCTTGAGCAGCGTGGCCAGCGGAATGGCGAAGAACACGCCCCAGAAGCCCCAGATGCCGCCAAAGAACAGCACCGCCAGGATGATCGATACCGGGTGCAGATTGACCGCTTCCGAAAACAGCACCGGCACCAGCACATTGCCGTCCAGGGCCTGAATCACGCCGTAGGCAAATACCACATAGAAAAACTGATCGCCCAGCCCGAATTGAAAACCGGCCACCGCCGCCACCGGCAGCGTGGCCACGGCCGCACCAATATAGGGCACCAGTACAGAAAGCCCGATCAGCACCGCCAGCAGTGCCGAGTAGCGCAGGCCGAAGAACATGAAGGTGAAGAACGCCACGCCGCCGACGATGATGATCTCGATGAACTTGCCGCGCACATAGTTGGCAATCTGGGTATCCATTTCGCGCCATACCCGGCTCATCAGGTCCCGGCGACGCGGCAGCAGCGAGACGGTAAACTCTACCAGCTGATCGCGATCCTTGAGCATGAAAAGCACCAGGATCGGCACCAGCACCAGGTAGACAATCAGCCCCAGCACGTTGCCCAGCGAAGCCAGCGACAGCGACAGCGCGCGCTGGCCGAGCATGGTCACTTCACGGCTGGCCATGCTGATCCATGTCTGCATCTGATCGGGAGTAATCAGCTGGGGGTAGCGCGTCTGCAGCTCATCGAGCAGCTGCTGACCGCTGGCAAACATGCGCGGCAGCTCCTGCACCAGATTGACCAGCTGGCTCCAGATCAGCGGCAGCAGAATCAGCGCCAGGGCCAGCAGAATGCCAATGAACGCCAGGTAAACCAGCGTTACTGCAAGGAAGCGCGGCACGCGGCGGCGCGTCAGGCCGTTCACCGCGCCCTGCAGCAGGAAAGCAACGACCAGCGCGGTAAGAAACGGCGCCAGCATCTTGCCCAGCAGAATTACCACCGCAAAACCCAGCACCAGCATAACCAGCAGGATCACCGCCTCTTCATCCGAGAGGTAGTGATCCAGCCAGCCGCGGAACAGTGAACGCAGCTTCATGGCGTCGGCTCCCCGCCCTTGCGAATCCAGAAATGGTAGACGTCGCCGCGCTCTTCACGCGCCGGCATCTCATGCGCGCTGTGCTCGACGAAGGACTCGAAGTCGCGCCACGCGCCGGCATCGGTCGCCATCACTTCCAGCAGCTGACCGGGCAGGAGCCGTGACAGCGCCTGCTTGGCCTTGAGCAAGGGTAGCGGACAGGGTAGACCGCGTGCGTCGAGCACGTCGTCAGGTTGCACAGACATGTTATCTCCCGGGACAATACCAGCGTCATGCCGGCGCCTTGATGGCGACGCGGCATGAACCTGTAGGATTTAAAGGCACTTTCTCCAGCGAATCAATGTCCAAGGAACGCAAACAACTTCCAGCCGTGTCTGCCGACGAGGATCATCAATGCTGCGCCGAACCCTGCCCCCCCTCGCTTTGAGCCTGACGCTCGCCGCGTCTGCGCTCAATCCTGCCTGGGGACAAACCGAGCTTGATCTCTCGCTGCCCAGCCTGACCGGCAGCAGCTCGCAGGCGGTAAGCGGAGAGGAAGTGCGCCTGGGCCGCGCCTGGCTGCGGCAGTTTCGGGCGCACGCTCCCGTCTGGGAAGACCCGATCAGCGAAGACTACGTCAACACTCTGGTAGCGCGCCTGCTGCCCCACAGCCATCTTTCCGGCATTGACACGGCGATCACTCTGGTGGCCAGCGACCGGCTCAATGCCTTTGCCGTACCGGGGGGCGTGATCGGCATCAACGCCGGCCTGTTCGCCTTCGCCGAACAGGAAGCCTCGACGGTCTCGGTGATCGCCCACGAGCTTGGCCATCTCTCGCAGCGCCACTACGCCCGCGGCAAGGCGCGCGACGAACAGACTCAATTCCCGGCCATGGCCGCCATGCTGGCGGGCATGCTGATCGCCGCCAGCGGCGGCGGCGAAGCCGGCATTGCTGCCGCCATGGGTTCCCAGGCAGCGCTGTATCAGGACCAGCTCGCCTACTCGCGGCGCTTCGAGCGCGAGGCCGATCGCATCGGTCTGCAGGCCATGGCCCGCGCAGGCTACGACCCCTCCGCAGCAGTCGAGATGTTTCGCACCATGCAGCGCCTGCAGACCCTGCAGGGCGGCAACCCGCCGGAGTACCTGCTCACCCACCCGATCACCCTGTCGCGAATCAGCGACGCCCAGGCCCGCGCCAGCCAGATCACCATCGACACGCCCCGCGATGAAGACCTCGAATACCATCTGGTGCGCGCCCGAGCGCTGCTGGCGATCCATGATCGTGACCCCAGCCAGGCCGCCACTCGACTGGCGCACGGCAAGACGCCCAAGGCCGCTCAAGACTACCTTGCCGCGCTGATCGACGCTGAAGCCAAGCGCACCGACGCCGCGCTCAGTCGCCTCGACGCGCTGGCACGCGCCAACCCAGACCTGGCCATGCTGCCCGCTTCGGCGATCGAAGTCGCGCTGAAAGCCGGCCGCGTGAGCGATGCCATCAGCCGCGCCCGACGCCAGCTGCGCCTGATGCCCGGCTACCAGCCTACCCAGCTGATGCTGGGCGAGGCCCTGCTGCAAACCAACCCCGACGAGGCCTACCGCGTACTCAACGCGCTGGTCGGCCAGCGCCCCGAAGACCCGCAGGTGTTTGCCCTGCTTGCCGAGGCCGCCGGGCGCAGCGGGCGAGAGGCCTGGGGGCATCTGGCGCGCGCCGAGCACCAGCAGCTCACCGGGCATATTGATCGTGCCATTCGCCAGCTCGACGTGGCCAAGGAAGTGGCCGAGCGCCAGAACGATCTTAACGCCGCCAACCGCATCGAGCAGCGCCGCAAGGCCTTCATTGGCTATCGCAAGACCATGGAAGAGTTCCGCTAGCCCCGTATCCGGCCGGCCTCAGGCGTTAAACTCGAGCATCCGCGTCAACGGCCTCATCGCCGCCTGGCGAAGCGGCTCATCCACCTGAATCTCACCGCTGCCCTCGCGCAGCGCGGCTGCCAGGCTATCCAGCTCGTTCATGGCCATCCACGGGCAGTGCGCGCAGCTCTTGCAGGTGGCGCCATCGCCGGCGGTGGGCGCTTCGAACAGAATTTTCTCGGGGGCCGCCTGCTGCATCTTGAAGAAGATGCCGCGATCGGTGGCAACGATCAGCCGCTCGTTGGGCAGCTGCTTGGCCGCCTTGATCAGCTGCGAGGTCGAACCCGTCACGTCGGCCAGCTCGACCACCGCCGCCGGAGACTCCGGGTGCACCAGCACCGCGGCGTCGGGATAGAGCGTCTTGAGATCCTCGATGCCCTTGGCCTTGAACTCCTCATGCACGATGCAGGCGCCGTCCCACAGCAGCATGTCGGCACCGGTCTTGCCCTGGATATAGGCGCCCAGATGTTTGTCCGGCGCCCACAGGATCTTCTCGCCCCCGGCCTGCAGGTGCTCGATGACGTCCACCGCGATGGAGGACGTCACCACCCAGTCGGCGCGCGCCTTGACCGCCGCCGAGGTGTTGGCATAGACCACCACGGTGCGATCGGGATGGGCGTCGCAGAAGGCGCTGAACGCATCGATGGGGCAGCCGATGTCCAGCGAGCAGGTCGCCTCCAGGGTCGGCATCAGCACGCGCTTTTCCGGCGACAGGATCTTGGCCGTCTCGCCCATGAAGCGCACCCCCGCTACCACCAGGGTATCGGCGGGGTGCTGGGCGCCAAAGCGCGCCATTTCCAGCGAGTCCGAGACGCAGCCGCCGGTCTCTTCGGCCAGCCGCTGAATCGCGTCGTCGGTGTAGTAGTGGGCTACCAGAACGGCATTGTTGGCCGCGAGAAGCCGCTTGATTTCTGCAATCTGGGCTTCGTCGTCGGCAGGAACTCGAGTAGGGCAATAGCTGCGCGCCGGCTGCTCACGCAGTCCGGCAGAAGTCATGTCTGTCATCGTGTCTACCACTGTGACTGGCAGGGGCTCCCCCTGCGTTTCGCCAGGTGCCGCAGCGGGCGCGCTCCGCGCCGGGCGACACCGCCGATAGGTCGACCGCTGCGTCTACCGCGATGGCCAACCTGAGCTTATTCTAGACTGAATAGACGCGATGTGCTCGCGTGATACTTCTCGCCAAGTCGCACCATGCAAAACGCCCCTGCCTTGAAACAAGGCAGGGGCGTACTGATTGGTGGGTCGTGCAGGATTCGAACCTGCGACCAATTGGTTAAAAGCCAACTGCTCTACCAGCTGAGCTAACGACCCGAGGTGTTTGGCGGCTCAGGCGCCTCACACTGTTCTTGCAAATGGTCCGGATGGTGGGTCGTGCAGGATTCGAACCTGCGACCAATTGGTTAAAAGCCAACTGCTCTACCAGCTGAGCTAACGACCCTTCTGAACGGGGGCAGATAATACGGATTTGACCGACACATGGCAAGCGCTTTTTGCAATGCGGGCCAGCGACGCGATTCACACCGGCGCCGGCTACGGGTGCCAGGCATATAGCGCGCCAGTCTATTTAGCGCGGCACTCCATTAGCGTACATATGGACATCCTGACGGTAGCGGTGAAGAATAGCGGCCTCTTTCGTACCAACCACACTATCACGGATATCGACATGTTTCTGCATCGCCCGCTGCTGCTCAATGCGCTAGGGCTTGGGCTAATTTTCAGCTGGGCACTGCCCTCGTTCACGCTGTGGCCCTACCTTGACGACAGCGTCTTCTGGCTCTTCAACCGCACCATCAGCGCCGACCATCCGCGCTGGACGACGCTGCTTGCCGCAATGAACAACCGTTTCTACGATGCGGTGGTCATGCTCGGCATGCTGACCCTCATGGCCTCGGCCTGCTACCGCGACCCCCGCGGCGGCTGGCCTCGCTGGCTGGGCATCGGCGTGACGATGCTGCTGACAGCCGGCGTAACGGCGCTGCTGGTTCGCTATCTGGTGACATACACCCACCCCAGCCCGACCCTGCTCTACCCCGATGCCAGCCGCGTCTCGCAGTTTGTGGACTTTGCCACCAAGGACCAGGCGGGCAGCAGCTTTCCCGGCGACCACGGCATCATGGCGATGATCTTCGCTGGCTTCATGCTCAGCTTCGGCGACCGCATCACCCGCATCGCCAGCCTGGCCATCGCCACTCTGGCCGCGGCGCCGCGCATTATGGTGGGGGCGCACTGGCTCAGCGACATCCTTGTCGGTTCGCTGTCCATTGTGCTGCTGATCCTTCCCTGGGCGCTGTGCACGCCGCTCGCCCGACGCTGCAGCGCTGCCATCAGCGGGCTGGCCGAGCGACTGGCAGAAGGATCAGCGCCGCGAGCGTGAGCCGGGCTTGCGAATGCCCTGGACGGGGCGGCGCTTGCTGCGGCCGCGCTTCCAGCGCTGCTGCTCGTCCGGCGTCAGCACGGGCACCTGGCGCGACGGCAGCCCGGCCAGCCCCGACAGGTCGTCCACTTCTTCCTGATTGAGCTCGACCCATTCGCCGGCCTTGGCGCGCTTGTCGAGGAAGATATTGCCGTAGCGCACGCGCTTGAGACGGCTGACGGTCAGCCCCTGGGACTCCCACAGACGGCGCACTTCGCGATTGCGGCCTTCCATGATCACCACGTGGAACCAGGTGTTGATGCCCTCGCCGCCAAACTCCTGAACATCGGTAAAGCGCGCGGGGCCGTCGTCGAGCATCACCCCGTCGACCATGGCCACGACGTGCTCGCGCGTCACCCGGCCCATGACGCGCACCGCATATTCGCGCTCGATCTCGGTGGAAGGGTGCATCAGGCGGTTGGCCAGCTCGCCGTCGGTGGTGAACAGCAGCAGGCCGCTGGTGTTGATATCGAGCCGGCCGATGACGATCCAGCGCTCGCCCCTGAGACGCGGCAGGCGGTCGAATACCGTGCGCCGCCCCTCGGGATCCTTGCGCGTACACAGCTCGCCCTCGGGCTTGTTGTACATGATGACGCGGCGCGGCACGTCATCGGCGCTGCGCAGTCTCACCGGCCGGTCGTCGAAGGTGACCTGGTCGCGCATCTCGATGCGGTCGCCGACGCCCGCGACCTTGCCGTTGACCTTGACCCGGCCTTCGGCGATGGCGCCTTCCATTTCACGGCGCGAACCCAGGCCGGAGCGTGCCAGCACCTTTTGCAGTTTCTCGGTGGGAGTAGTCGGAGTAGTCATTGGTCGTCATTCTCACTGGTAGTGGATTCCGCGCTCGCGGCGGCGTCATCATCGACGCGACGCACGGCGCGCTGGGACAGGCGAGCCTCCAGATCGGCAAAGCTCAGCGCGGTCCCTGTGGACGCCGTCTCGGCGTGGGTATCGTCGGCCATCACGGCCGCCGCCGACTCATTCTCAGCAGGGCACTCTTCCTCGTCGAGCGGCACATCGGCCTGCGCCAGCAGCTCATGCTGCGGCGGTGGCGGCGCTGTTTCCTCCTCGACGATCGTCTCTTCGAACGCCTTGAGCTCATGCATGGGCGGCAGCTCGTCCAGCGTCTTCAGGCCGAAATCATCGAGAAAGCCGCGGGTTGTCGCATACACCGCCGGGCGTCCCGGCACGTCGCGGTGCCCCACCACGCGCACCCAGCCGCGCTCGAGCAGGGTGCGCATGATCGAACCGCTGACGGCGACACCGCGCACCTCTTCGATATCGCCGCGGGTCACCGGCTGGCGGTAGGCAATCAGCGCCAGGGTCTCGAGCAGGGCGCGCGAGTAGCGCTGGGGGCGCTCGTCCCACAGCCGCGAGACCCAGGGCGACAGCCGGGGCCGGATGCGCAGCTGGAAGCCCGAAGCCGTCTCCAGTAGCTCCATGGCGCCGTCCCGATGGCGCGCCGCGACGCGCGCCAGCGCCTCGCGCAGATCGCGCCGCGGCGGACGCTCATGGTCGTCAAACAGCACTTCGATACGCTCCAGCGACAGCGGCTCGTCGGCGGCCAGCAGCGCCGCTTCAACAATCTCATCCAGCAGGCTCGACCGTTGCGCGCTCATTCGAAGACTCCCTCCTGGCTATCTTCCTGCGTGACGGGCTCTTGCTTATCGAACGCCTGATCACCGAACGCTTGCTCATCAAGCGCTTGATCTTCAGGCTGCTGCTCGGACATCTCGAACAGGTTTTCGCCATCGACTGCGGCCACCCGGGCGCGCACATGGATCGGCGCGAGCGGGGCATTTTGCACGATCTCGATCAGCGCTTCCTTGGCCAGCTCAAGCATCGCCATGAAGGTCACCACCACGCCCGCGCGGCCCTCTTCCAGACAAAACAGCGCCTCGAAGGCCGTGTAGCGCCGGTGATCAAGCCGCTCCATGATCGCCAGCATGCGCTCGCGGGTCGACAGCGCCTCGCGGCTGATCTGGTGCGACTGGTTCAGCTCGGCGCGGCGCAGGATGCCGGCCAGCGCGGTCAGCAGCTCGTCCAGCTCCACCTCGGGATGCACGACGCGAGACTCCAGCGGCGGCAGCGCCGCCCCGGCCGGAAACCAGTCGCGCCCCAGGCGCGGCAGCTCGCCCAGGGCTTCAGCCGCCTGCTTGAGACGCTCGTACTCCTGCAGACGGCGGATCAGCTCGGCCCTGGGATCCTCTTCCGCGTCAGCCTCGTCATCCCTGGGCGGACGCGGCAGCAGGGTGCGCGATTTGATCTCGGCCAGGGTCGCCGCCATCAGCAGGTACTCGCCGGCAAGCTCGATCTCCATCGAGGTCATCAGCTCGATATAGGCGATGTACTGATGGGTAATGGCCGCCACGTCAACGCTCAGGATATCCAGATTCTGACGCCGGATCAGATACAGCAGCAGATCCAGCGGCCCCTCGAAGGCCTCGAGAAACACGCGCAGCGCCTCGGGCGGAATATACAGATCTTCCGGCAGCTCGATGATCGGCTCGTCAAACAGACGCCCCAGCGCCTCGGCCGGCTGGGCCGCATCGGCAGTGCCCTGCTCGGGGCTTGCGGTGTCGGGCATGTCGCTCAAACGAGGAGTCTCTTTTGGGAACGCTGGATCAACGCGGCAGTTTACAAGCCGGCGCCGCGTCAAGCCAGCCAGCCCCCGCTAGCGCGCCGCATCCGCGCGACGATAGCGCCCGCTGTAGTCAAACAGCTTGCGGCGTACCTGCCAGTAGCGCCCGGCCTTGCGGCCAATCACGAAGTCTGGCGCGCGCAGGCGGCGCTGCTCGGCAACCACCTCTTCCGGGCTGGTCGGATTCCAGCGCGTGCCGGGCGCGCGCAAATGCTCGTGCAAAAACGCCGCGGCAAAGGCGGCGCGCTGGGGCGGGGTTTCCAGCGCGAACCATTCGCTGAGCGTGGCGCCGTCCTCATCGTGGTAGGTCACCTTCAGCCTTGCCAGCCCGCGCCCGTTGACGGTGGCCTCAAGCTGCATGCCGCTGACGCGCAGCACCCGGGCATCGCGCAGCCTGAGCGCGTCGCGCAGGGTCTGGTCGGCGTCCACCAGCAGCGCCTGGCAGCCGTGGCACTGGCGGGCGGCGATATCGTTTTCGGCGCCGCACTCGCCGCACACCTTGAAGCGAAAGCGGAAGTCACACTGCTGCTTTTTATAGGCGTCCGGTGCCGCGCCTTGAGGCTTTTTACCGACGCCCGAAACTGCGTCGGCGGGCACCTCGATCAGCCCCTGGCAGCGGCGTCCAAAGTGTTCGATCACCACCTCGCCCTCGCGCCGCCCCCAGTAGAGGTTGGCGTGGCCGCAGGCCGGACATTCCACCTGCACCGGTTCGGTATCGCTGGCGGGCCGCGGGCTGCCGACCTCGGGGGCGTAAAGATCCCAGGGATTGCCGGCGTAATCCAGAATCAAGCACTCCCGCTTGCCCGGCGACAGGCGCAGGCCGCGACCCACGATCTGCTGATAGAGGCTAACCGACTCGGTGGGCCGCAGAATGGCGATCAGGTCGACATGGGGCGCATCGAAGCCAGTGGTCAGCACCGAGACGTTGACCAGATACCTGAGCCTGCGGGCCTTGAAATCGGCAATCAGCGCCTCGCGCTCAGGCGTTGGCGTGGCGCCGGTAATCAGCGCGGCCTGCCCCGCTGGCAGGTAGCCGAGAATCTCCTCGGCATGGGCGACGCTGGCGGCAAAGATCATCACCCCCTGGCGGTTTTGTGCCTGGGCCATGACCTCCTCAATGATGCCCGGCGTCACCCGGTTGCCCGCCGCCACCCGGTTGAGCTCGTCTTCGCGAAACAGCCCGCCGGCGCCCGGCGTCAGCGCCGAGAAGTCGTAGCGCTCCACGGCCACATCGACCGGTGTCGGCGGCACCAGATAGCCCTGCTTGACCATCAGCCGAAGCGGCAGCTCGAACACGCAGTCGCGAAAGAAGCAGTCGTCGCCGCCGCGCACCATGCCGTGATGGTGGCGGTGATAGATGAAGCCCTGCCCCAGACGGTACGGTGTGGCGGTCAGGCCCAGCACCTTGAGCCTGGGGTTGGCGCGGCGCAGATGCGCAATCACCCGCTGATAGCTGCTCTCGGCGTCCGGCGAGACGCGGTGGCACTCGTCGATGATCAGCAGCGTGAAACCAGCGCCGCGGGCCTTCCCGGCGTCTGCGCCGGCATCGTATTCAGCGCCGAAGCGTTCAAGGTTGGGCAGCACCGACTGCACCGAGCCAAACACCACCTGGCGCCGGCTTTCCCTGCGCCCCAGCCCGGCGCTGAAGATATCGGCGTCCAGCCCGTAGGCCAGATACTTGGCGTGGTTCTGCTCGACCAGCTCGCGCACGTGGGCCAGCACCAGCACCCGCCCGCGGGCCAGGCGTGCCAGCTCGGCAATCACCAGCGACTTGCCGCTGCCGGTGGGCAGCACCACCACGGCGGGGTCGTCGCTTGCGCGAAAATGCTCGATCACCCGGCGCACGGCATCCTGCTGATAGGGCCGCAGCCGGGGAACCGTCGGGGAAGTATTCAAGTCAGCGCTCATATTATTAATTCGGCAATCAAACAGGTCATCCTGACCTTTTTGATTATCGCCAGCGCAACACGGGCGCAGATGTATAAATCTGCTGGTGCTGCGCTGTCTCGCGCCGGTTCTTCGACCGGCGGCGGTACATCCTTGTACCGCTATTAACCCGACATAAGTGCTTGCCGGTTAATATTGCTCAGCTCAAAACCCAGCGCGCCAAGCTGTCCGCGTGGATGTCAAGACGGCACCGGGAACTTGCATAGGCCGCGTCAACCTAATAACAATGAAGCAACAGGAAAGGGCCATGTTCTTTAGGGCCTGTGAGACGCAAGTCATGCGCAGCAAATAAGGAGAAAGCCCATGCATGCCAAGACGAGTCCCAAATGCCCCAAGTGCGGCAGCACGGAGAAGCGCTTTCCGCCGGGCCGGCAGGATCAGTACCACGTCTTTTGCGACAACTGCGGCCATGACTTCGGGCGTTTTGACAGCCTTCAGGCCAAGTTCAACAACTTGCTGGATGATCTGGAAGCCCAGCTGGAGTCCTATGGTACACAGCAGCAGTCAGGCGAAAAACCCAAGAGCGAGTGAAACGCACTCCGCCATCATCTGGATAGCGATTCCGGGGCGCCCGATGGCGCCGGTCGCGCAGCGAAGCTGCCCTCCTACAGAAGACCGTGGCGTCAAGTCGCGCGGCGGCGGCGAGGACACAGACCCGGTTTTGTAGGAGAAATGCTTGCATCGCGACACCGTCGCGCAGCGACGGCAAGAGACCGCTA
>DATHXP010000214.1:0-2322 GCA_035459605.1 Halomonas sp.
ACCACGCCCTCGGTGGTCTTGCCCGGGCTGACGGTGGGCAGGGCCTTGTGTCGGCCCAGCAGCTTGCCCCAGCAGTACTGCGCGACGTCGTTGAACTGGGTCAGAAAGACGAGAAACAGCACCAGCCCCGCCCCGCCGGCACCCGGATTGATCTCGGTGGGCAAAACGAGCAGATAGGCGACATGGCTGATACTGAAGACCATCGCCATCAGCCCCCAGTGCGTGATGCCGGCCGCGCGCAGGAAGTGCCGCGTTTCTCCGGCCAGTACCATGCGCATGGGCAGCAACAGGAAGGCATAGACCGGAATGAGGATGATGAACATCCCGTACCACTCCATCGCCACAAGCACGTACTGGGCCGGAATGGCCAGGTAGGCCCAGAACAGCAGGCGCCGGTCGGCCCGCCGCGTCGGCACCAGGGAGAAGTACTCCTTGAGCGCCATGAAGGAGATGAAAGCGAAAAACGCCAGCGAGACATTGCGCGACAGCGCCATGGCCACCGCAAAAATGGCAAACATCAGCCACCAGGACTGGATGCGCGCGACGACTTCTTCGCGCACGGGCTGCGACAGGCGCGAGCGGATGACGACGACGACCAGGCTGGCGACCGTCAGCAAAACGAAGATGCCGCCCAGGGCCTCGAGCACCATCGGCTGCAGGCCGAGAAACCTCATGCCCGCTCCCGCCCGGTCAGCGCGCCGCGGGCGCGATTGACGATCATTAGCAGCGACAGCGCCGCCACCAGCCCCAGCGCCCAATCGGCCCAGGGC
The DNA here is from genome assembly GCA_035459605.1 of Halomonas sp. GTDB lineage: Bacteria > Pseudomonadota > Gammaproteobacteria > Pseudomonadales > Halomonadaceae > Halomonas. The sequence continues at coordinate 771 of DATHXP010000214.1, forward strand.
TCGAGCGTGCCGCCCAGGCCGGCCCAAAGCGCCAGCGCGCCGAAGGCGAACGCCCGATCGCTCTTGCCCATCGGGCCGTCGTAGCGGCGTTCGCCTCCGAGCGCCTGGCTCATCACGCCGGTCATCTCACCGACGATGCCCAGCACCACGATCAGCACGATCAGCTTCGGGCTCAGGCCGGGCACCAGCGCCAGGGGAAGGTAGAGCGCGGCGTCGGACACCACGTCGCCGAGTTCGTTGAGCAGTGCGCCCAGGTGCGTTCGCTGGTCGTGTTCGCGCGCCAGCATGCCGTCGATCGCGTTCATGGTCATGCGCACGAACAGGAAGACCGGCAGCAAAAGCAGCGGGCCCGGCTGGCCGGGCTGCAGGAAAAGCGCCGTGCCGACACCGACCGACAGCACGCCGGCCAGGATGGTCACCGAATTGGCGCTGATTCCGCCTGCGGCCAGACGCCGAACGAGGGGTCGAAGCAGAGACTGAAAAGCAGGCTTCAGTTCGTAAATGCTGGCCAACGGCGCGCGCTCCGGTCAGGTGAGCGCATTGTATCGGAACAGGAAGGCGGCCTCGGTTGAGGCCATCGGGTGACTGTCATGGTCCGCCGGCTTTCGCGCTTCGTCAAGGGTGTTTATACTGCGTCTGGGGGTTGTGAAACATAGACAGTGGTGGACGGTGAGGCGCCGTCAGCGCTGGGTCCCGCCGCCCGTGATCCGGATGGATTTGGCGTTATGGAAAAACTGCTCCAGCCGCTTTTCGAGCTGCCGTCGCTGACGGTCTACATTCTGATCGGGCTGCTGTGCTGGACCGAGGCCGCCTTCTTTCTGGGCTTCGTGACGCCCGGCGAGCTGGCCGTGGTGACCGGCGGGATTCTTGCCTCGCGCGGCCAGGTCGAGATGGACGTCCTGCTGGGCATCGTGCTGGTGGCGACGGTCACGGGCAACGCCACCGGCTTCTACCTGGGTCTCCGCTGGGGCGGCAAACTGCTGGGCTGGGCGCCGTTGCAGCGCTTTCTGGGCCCGGCGATCCAGAAATCGCAGGAATTCATGGCCCGCCGGGGCGAGTGGGCCATCGTGCTCGGCCGCATCTCCACCCCGACCCGGATCATCGTGCCGTTTCTCGCCGGCGCGTCGGGCGTTCCCTATCGCCGATTCGTGCTCTTCGATATACCCGCCAGCCTGGTCTGGGCCGTGGTCTGGGCGGTGCTGGGCTTCGTGCTGGGGGAAACGCCGGGGGTCGCGGGTTCGAGTCCCGTCCGCTCCGCCATTTATCTCCTCCCCCTTGTTTTCGATATCCTCTTTTTATTTTCAGCTTTTTCTCAGCTATCTGACCTGATTTGTTTTCGCCGTTCGCCCGGGCTTGTTCCGTGCCAGCGCTGGTATGCCTTGTGAAAGGCCGGTGGGTTGGCAAAGCCCAACAGCCAGGCAATTTCCGCCAGTGATGTATCGGTTTCCTTCAGGTAATCCTCTGCCAGTTGTTTGCGGGTGTCGTCCAGCAGTTGCCGGAATCCGGTGCCCTCGGCGCTCAGTTGCCGTTGCAGGGTCCAGGCCGTGGTGCC
>DATHXP010000215.1:0-3412 GCA_035459605.1 Halomonas sp.
TGCGGCATCATCCGCCCCCGCCCAGGAGCCGACCAGCAGCAGCAACACTATGACAAGAGATTTCATCGTTTCGGCGTCCGGTATCCAAGTCGCTGCGCAAGCTGACGCTTTTCAACCACTTGGCCGCCGGCGCCAGCCTCCACGCTACACCCGCGGGCCGCGCCGCACCAGCGACCAGGCGTGTTCACGAAAGCCGCTGCCGGGCTCCACGTCCCCGTCATCGAGGTGCTCGAGGCGAAAATTGGGGGCGAACAGACGCTCAACCTCGTCGTGGCTCACCGCGTAGGGCGGTCCGCCATGGTCCCCCGGCGCCCGGGTCAGCCCCACCAGCAGCCCCTTGGCGCCGGGCGGCAGCAGCTGAGCCAGATGGAAGGCATAGCGCTGGCGAGTGGCCTGGGGCAGCGCCACCAGGGCACCGCGATCGTAGAAGGCGCCGACTTCCGCCGCCTCGCGAATATGGAAATGAAAGATATCGCCGCACCACAGCTCCACGCTGCCCTGGCGGCTGATGGCGAAGCTGTTGTGGTGATAGCGGGAGACTTCGCCCGGCCCCTCGGCCAGAAACTGCTCGATGGCCTGGGGCGCCAGCTCGATGCCCAGCACCGGATAGCCCTGCTCGGCCAGCCAGCGCATGTCCAGGCTCTTGCCGCACAGCGGCACCAGCACGCGATTGGCCGGTGATACCGCCATGGTCGGCCAGTATTGCTCCAGCGCCGGATGGACGCGATCGCGGTGAAAACCGATGCGCCCTTCTTCCCAGCGCCTGAGCCACTCGCTGCTCATGGCATCAGAACCAGCTGTCGCGGCGGCGCCGGCCCCGCGGCAGATGCGGCACGATCAGACCCAGCAGCAGGCCGGCCCCCGCCACGCCCCCGCCGTACAGGAAGTAGCGCATCAGCAGATCCTCTTCCTGGGTGCTCAGACGCGCCTCCAGCTTGTTCAGACTTGCGCGCGCCGCCTCCGCCTCGACGGCCAGCTCATGATTGCGGTTTTCCAGCTGGACGATACGCCGCTCGCGAACTTCCAGCGTTTCGTTCAATGAAGCAAGGCGGCCTTCCCAGGTGCCGTTGATGTCCGAGAGCTCGCTGGAAAGCGTCGCGACGCGCGCTTCCAGTTCGGGCAGCCGAGCCTGAGCGCTGGGGGTATCCTGCAGATCGCTGCTGGGCACCCAGACCACGTCACCGCTCTCGCTGCGCACCTGGGTATAGTCGCCCTGGGTATCGAGCACGCTCACCGGCACGCCGGCCGCCAGGCTGCCCACGATACGGTAGCCGTCGGTGGGACCGCTGCGCACGTAGGTGGTGATGTCGTCGGAAACCCAGTGCTTGTCAGCCGTGTCCTGCTGAGCCTGAAGAGGCATTGCCAGGGCGAGCGCGAGCGCTCCTAGCCCGATGGTTCTGATGTATCGCTTCATCGTCCCGTTGTCCTGGTGTTTTCGTGGCGATCCAGGGCGCCCGATGGAAAGACAGCGGTTATCCACAGCTCCTGTGGACAAGCGTCAGGAAAACTCTTGGAAAACCGCCCGCAGCCCTGCATTTCAGCACCCTTTGCTTGAATTGCTCAAGCTTTGGTCAGTACGACTTTTTGCGCGTCGCCAAGCGTATCACAACCGCTGCCGGCTCTGCCCTGCGCTGGCCCCTAATACGGGCCACGCGTATAATGTGGCCCTTGATCAGCGGCGCAACCCGCCTTTGCAACCCAGACCCCATTCACCCATCGTGGCGGCGCCTGTCCGGCCCGCGCCATGATTCAATTTCCGTGGCGAAGGTATGACGAAGAAACTCTTCATCAAGACGCACGGCTGCCAGATGAACGAGTACGATTCAGCCCGCATGGCGGATCTGCTCGGCGAATCCCACCAGCTCGAACTCACCGACGATGAGCAGGAAGCCGATGTGATCCTGCTCAACACCTGCTCGATCCGCGAAAAGGCTCAGGAAAAGGTGTTCCACCAGCTGGGCCGCTGGAAGAAGCTCAAGGCCGCCAACCCCGACCTGGTGATTGGCGTGGGCGGCTGCGTGGCCAGCCAGGAAGGCGAAGCGCTGCGCAAACGCGCGCCCCACGTGGACATGGTGTTCGGCCCTCAGACCCTGCATCGCGTGCCGACCATGCTCGACGCGAGTCGCAGCCAGCAGATTTCCGTGGTCGACGTGACCTTCCCCGAGATCGAGAAGTTTGATCACCTGCCCAAGCCCAGCTCCGACGGCGCCACGGCGTTTGTATCCATCATGGAGGGCTGCTCGAAGTACTGCACCTTCTGCGTGGTGCCCTACACCCGCGGCGAGGAAGTCTCGCGGCCGTTTGAAAAGGTCATGGACGAAGTGATCCACCTGGCCGACCAGGGGGTGCGCGAGGTCAACCTGCTGGGGCAGAACGTCAACGCCTATCGCGGCGAAAACCTGCTCGGCGACGAGATCGACCTGGCCGAGCTGATCAGCTGCGTGGCGGCGGTGGACGGCATCGACCGGGTGCGCTTTACCACCTCGCACCCGGTGGAATTCACCGACAGCCTGATCGAGGCCTATCTGGATATTCCCGAGCTGGTCAGCCACCTGCACTTGCCGGTGCAGTCGGGCTCCAATCGCATTCTTGCCGCCATGAAGCGCGGCCACAGCGTCGAGGAATATATCGACAAGATGGAGCGCATCCGCGCCAACCGCCCCGATATCAGCTTCTCCTCGGACTTCATCATCGGCTTTCCCGGCCCCGGCCGGAAAGATTGGTTACCTTTTCCACCGTTGAGAATCCGGGTTCGAAAATGAGGTTAAAGACCTCCCGATCGGACAGCGCGACATCCGGCTTCACAAGGCCCTTTTCTACCGCCTTGGTGAGCAGACGGTCGCGATCAAGACCACTACCATCGTCCCCCACTTCAATGACCACAGCCCCGGATTCGTGATAGGCGTTCAGGTGCACCGTTCCACGTGTTGATTTACCTTTTGCCAAGCGAATATCAGGCAACTCGACTCCGTGATCACAGGCGTTGCGTACGAGATGAGTCAGAGGATCAGCGATCTTTTCGACCACGGTTTTGTCCAGCTCAGTCTCCGCACCGGTAATCACCAGATCGATGTCCTTGCCGAGTTCCGTGGAGACATCGCGAACCACGCGCTGAAAACGCTGGAACGTCTCACCGATCGGGACCATGCGCAGATCCAGTGAGCTGTCGCGGATTTCCTCCACAAGCAGATTGAGATTGGCAGCGGTCTCGCGGGCCGATGCATCACCGGTGCGCTCTGCATCCAGTGAGACCGTGGCCGAGGCAATCACCAGCTCACCCACAAGGTTGATCAAATTATCGAGTTTGTCAGCCTGAATACGCAGGTGTTGCATGGGTTTCTTCCTGCGCTCCTGCTGAGACTCAGCCGGTTCGTCCGGAGACAGTGAGGATTCAACGTCCGGATGCTGATCC
>DATHXP010000216.1:0-14924 GCA_035459605.1 Halomonas sp.
CCCGCCGGCTTGCCGAAGGCAAGCCCAGATTCCACCGCGGCCTCCGCTGCATCCAGCGCTGCCGCGTCGCCCGCGTGACCCGGTCAAGGCATATGACGCCAGTTTGCCCCGTCAGTTCAGCGAATCGAGAAAAACGCTGAAATCTGACGTCAATCGACGACAGTTTCCTGGTTTCTCGCAGTGGTGACAAAGGGCCTGATGCGCTGATCAACGGCCTCTCGGGCGCGGAATATCCGCGAGCGCACGGTGCCCACGGGGCACTCCATGATGTTGGCGATGTCCTCGTAGGACAGCCCGTCCATTTCGCGCAGGGTGATCGCCGTGCGCAGATCATCGGGCAGCGCATCGATGGCTTCAAACACCGCCGTCTCGAGCTGGTCGCGCGCCATCGCCGCCTCCGGCGTCTCGATATCGGCAAGGCGGCCGCTGCGATCCAGCACCTCCGCATCGGCCATATCCAGGTCGCTGCCCGGCGGGCGTCGGCTGCGTGAGACGAGATGGTTCTTGGCGGTGTTGATGGCGATACGATACATCCAGGTGTAGAAAGCGCTCTCGGAGCGAAACTTACCCAGCGCGCGATAGGCTTTGATAAAGGCTTCCTGGGCCACATCCTGAACCTCGGAGTGGTCGTGAACATAGCGCCCGATCAAACCAATGATCTTGTGCTGATACTTCTTGACAAGCAGGTCGAAGGCGCGCGTATCGCCGTTACGCGCGCGCTCGACGAGCTGCTGATCGGTTTCCCGATTTTCCATTAACGATCCCCCCTGGCGGGGAGGTGACGTGCCACCTTGCGCACATGGCACCGTCGGCGGACTGGTAGTGCTTGCATAGAGGTCAACCTGAAGCCTTATGGCATTCTGTGAGGACTTGCGCCACTGCCGATGAAAGGCGTCGACGAAAGTCCAAGTGTTGCTGTTTCTACAGCATCCATCAAGCGCATGAGCGGGCCAGGGACGCGGCCCATGTGACCGGCCAGCACCTTGCCAGTTCCCCTCAAGATTGAATTTGCAGGGCTTGAGAGCGATAGTAGAGCGTTAACGACGCCTCAGTACTGACACGACACAGGTAGGAAAATGTCCCAGCAAAAGATCCATAACCTTAACGTTCTTGCCGAGGACGTTTTGATCACCCCCTCCGAGCTCAAGAAAGCCGTTCCCTTGAGTGAGACGGCACAGCGCACCGTGGTCGAAGGCCGCGAGACCATCCAGCGCATTCTCGACGGCAGCGACCCGCGGCTGCTGATGGTCGTTGGCCCCTGCTCTATCCACGACGTCGACGCCGCGCTGGACTATGCGCGCCGGCTGCGCAAACTGGCCGACGAGGTCAAGGACAGCCTGTATATCGTGATGCGCGTCTACTTCGAGAAGCCGCGCACCACCGTCGGCTGGAAAGGGCTGATCAACGACCCCCGGCTCGACGGCTCCTTCGAAATCGAGGAGGGCCTGCATGTTGCCCGCCGGCTGCTGGTGGACCTGACCGAAATCGGCCTGCCGCTGGCCACCGAGGCGCTGGACCCCATCTCGCCGCAGTACCTGCAGGACTGCATCAGCTGGTCGGCCATCGGCGCGCGCACCACCGAGTCCCAGACGCATCGCGAAATGGCCTCGGGGCTGTCCTGCCCGGTAGGCTTCAAGAACGGCACCGACGGCAGCCTCGACGTGGCCGTCAACGCGCTGCAGTCGGTCGCCCATCCGCACAACTTCCTGGGCATCGACAGGGCCGGCCAGGTGGCGATCATCCGCACCCGGGGCAACGCCTACGGCCACGTGGTGCTGCGCGGCGGCAACGGCAAGCCCAACTACGACAGCGTCAGCGTGGCGCTGGCCGAACAGGAGTTGAACGAAGCCGGCATCAAGCCCAACATCATGATCGACTGCTCGCACGCCAACTCCAACAAGGATGCTGGACTGCAGCCGCTGGTGCTGGAAAACGTCACCAACCAGATTCTGGACGGCAACCGCTCGATCATCGGGCTGATGGTCGAATCCAACATCGGCTGGGGCAACCAGAAGATGACCGACGACCCCAGCCAGCTGGCCTACGGCGTGTCGATCACCGACGCCTGCATCGACTGGGATACCACGCAAGACGCTCTGCAGAGCATGAACGACAGGCTGGCGCCAACGCTGGCCAAGCGAATCAACGCCGCCTGAAACTCTGTCTGAAACCCCGGGCCTGAAACTCCGGCTGCAAGCTGAAGCAGCGTAAAAGCACAGCCCGCCGTGTGGACCCGCACGGCGGGCTGCGCTATCTCTACACCGCTATCTCTACACCGCTATTTCTACTCCGCTAAGTCTGCACTAGCGTCTGCACTACCCCTTCGATCTCGCGGGTGAAGGGGGGGAGGGAGTCCAGCAGCGCGCGACCGTAGCGGCGCGTCAGCACGCGGCGATCGAGCAGCGTGATGCGACCATGGTCGGTCTCCTTGCGGATCAGCCGGCCGCAGGCCTGCACCAGCCTGATGGAGGCATCGGGTACGCTGATGCGCATGAACGAATTGCCGCCCTGGCTTTCGATCCACTCGGCAAGCGTTGCGCCCACGGGGTCGTCGGGCACGGCAAACGGCAGCCGGGTAATCACCACGTGGGTGAGGTAGTCGCCGGGCAGGTCGATGCCCTCGGCAAAGCTTGCCAGGCCGAACAGGATGCTGCCCTTGCCCTTGTCGACCCGGGCGCGGTGGCGCTCCACCAGCTCGCGCTTGGGCAGGCGGTCCTGGGCCAGCACGCGGCGGCGCAGTGCCGGTGACAGCGCCCGCTCCACGGCGCGCAGCTGGGCGCGGGAGGAAAACAGCGCCAGCACCGCCTCGTCGTCGCCCAGCGCCTCGACAAACTCGACGATGGCGCGCTCGTGCCCGTCGCGGTCGGCGGGGTCCGCCGCCTCCCGGGGCACGCTGAGCACCGCCCGGGAGTAGTCGAACGGGCTCGGCAGCGACTGGTAGCGGTAGCGGTTGGCCAGCCCCGCGCGCTCCTGCAGCCGCTCGAAGCGCCCCAGCGCGGTCAGGGTCGCCGAGGTGAGCACGGCGCCGAAACAGCGCCCCCACAGCGATTTCGCCAGGGTGTGAGCGGCGGACACCGGACTGGCGGAAAACACCAGCTCGGCCTCGCCCTGAAAACGCTCCAGGGTCAACCAGCGCGCCCGCGGCGGCTCGTCCGGCGAGTCGGGTTCGGCAAAGGCCAGCCACAGGGCGTGGGCTTCCAGCGCGCGACCGTGCAGCAGCGCCATCAGCGGCAGCCAGGGCTCGGCCTGCTCGCGTGCCAGACCGGTGGACTTGTCCGGGTCCAGGCTCTCGCGCAGGATGTCGGCCATGGACTCCAGGCTGCGCGAGAGCTCGGCAAAAATGGGTACCAGACCGCCGGCCATCTCGCGCAGGGCGTCCGGCGCACGCCCCATCTCGAAGCGATGCTGGGCGCCCTCCTCGTCTTTGGCGAGCCCCTGGGGGCGCCCGGCCAGCTGGTGCCCCAGCGCGAACGCCTCGCCCAGGCGCGGCACCAGAGCGTCAAGCGTCTGCGGCAGCCCGGCCAGCAGCCGCGCCAGGGTCGGCTGTACGCCCAGCTGCTGGTTCAGCTCGCTTAGCGATTTCTTGAGGGTGCCCAGCCAGCGCAGCCCGCCGCCCACCGCAAAGCGATAGGTAAAGTGGTTGATCGCCTTGTCCGGCAGGTGATGCCCCTCGTCGAAGATGTAGATGCACTCGGCGGGATCCGGCAGCACCATGCCGCCGCCCAGCGCCAGATCGGCCAGCACCAGATCGTGGTTGGCAACGATGATATCGGCGGCGTCGAGATCGCGCCGCGCGCGGAAGAAGGCGCAGGCGCCGAAGTGGCCGCAGCGACGATTGGTACACTGGCGATGGTCGACGGTCAGCCGCCGCCAGTGCGGCTCCTCGATGGCCTCGGGCCAGCTGTCGCGATCGCCGGCCCACTGCCCGCTGCCGTAGGCCTCGCCCAGCGAGGCCACCAGCGCCTGGAAATCGTCGCTACCGCCGTCTGGAATCTGCTGCTCGAACATCGGCAGCGTGGGGCTGTCTTCACCGCCGCCCATGGCCTGATCGAGCTTTGCCACGCACACATAGCGGCCGCGCCCCTTGGCCAGAGCGAAGTCGAACGCCAGCCCGCTGTGGGCCTGCAGCGAGGGCAGGTCCTGATGCAGCACCTGCTCCTGCAGCGCCACCGTGGCGGTGGCCAGCACCAGACGCTTGCCGCGCGCCTTGGCCACCGGCAGCGCGGCCAGCAGGTAGGCCAGGGTCTTGCCCGTGCCGGTGCCGGCCTCCAGCACGCAGACGTGTTCGTCGCTTGCGCGCTTGCCGGCGTCGTCGGCTTCAATGCCGGCAAGGGTACGGGCAATCTCGGCGATCATCAGCCGCTGGCCGTAGCGCGGCGTCAAGTTCAGCGCCTCGAGCACCCGCCGATAGGCGCTCTGGATCTCGTCCTTCAGGACCGCATCAAGCATAGTGGCACAACCGCCTTGGCCTTGAGCTGAAAATTTTCCGCCGCTAGAGCAGCCCTTCCGGCGGGTGCTCGCAGGGCAGCTTGCCGCTGATGAAACGCTCGATCTCGGGCAGCGAGAAGGCGTCTTCCTCGCCCACGAAGCTGATCGACACGCCTTTAGCGCCCGCGCGGCCGGTGCGACCGATGCGGTGGACATAGTCCTCCGGATCTTCGGGCAGGGTGTAGTTGATCACGTGGCTGACGTCTTCGATATGGATGCCGCGTCCGGCCACGTCGGTGGCCACCAGCACCTGAATCTCGCCTTCGCGGAAGCGCTCCAGCGTGCGGATGCGCTGGTTCTGCGGCACATCGCCGGAGAGCATGGCGGCGTTGATGCCGGCCCTGCCCAGCAGCTCGTCGAGCTTGCGCACCAGGTCGCGACGGTTGCCGAACACCATCACTCGGTCAAAGTTCTCCTGCTGCAGCAGTTTGACCAGCAGGCGCTGCTTGTCGTCATCGCTGACCATATAGACGCGCTGATCGATATTGGCGGCGTTGTCGACGGTCACCTCGATCTCGACGTGGGCCGGGTTGTGGGTCCACTGGCTGGCAAGATTGAGGATGTCTTCGGTGAAGGTCGCCGAAAACAGAAAGGTCTGACGCTCTTCCTTCTTGGGCGTGTGGCGAATGATGCGCTTGACGTCGGGGATGAAGCCCATCGACAGCATGCGGTCGCCTTCGTCGAGCACCAGCACCTCGACCTGGGTCAGATCGACATCGCGCTTCTCGTGAAAGTCGAGCAGCCGGCCCGGCGTCGCCACCAGAATGTCCAGGTTCTTGCCCAGATTCTCGCGCTGCTTCTGGTAGTCCATGCCGCCCACCACGCTTGCCACCCTGAACGAGGTGAAGCGCGCCAGCGCCTTGGCGTCCTTCTCGATCTGCAGCGCCAGCTCGCGGGTCGGGGCGATAATCAGCGCGCGCGGCGCGCCCGCCTTCTGCCCGTCCGGCGCGGGTTCCTCGAGAAAGTAGGCCAGGATCGAAATCAGAAAGGCGGCGGTCTTGCCGGTGCCGGTCTGGGCCTTGCCGACCACGTCGCCGCCGAGCAGGGTGTGGCTCAGCGCTTCGGCCTGGATCGGCGTGGCGTAGTCAAATCCCTGCGCGTGGATGGCACGCATCAGCGGCAGCGGCAGGTCAAAGTCGTGAAAGCGCCACTTGCCCGCCACCGCGGGCACCTGAAACTGACGCAGATCCCAGTTCGACGGGCGCCGCCGCGGCTTGCGCCGCCGCCGCTTGGGCTTGTGTTCCTGGGCCGGGGCTGTGGTCTGGTCCGACTCGCTCATAGGCTGTGCTGTCTCGTCCATGTTGGTGGATGGTGGCGTCACGGCGGGACGCCTGACGCAAACCGCCATTATATCAGTCTCGAACGACGAGGGCGCGCTCGGCGGGGCGTATACCTCCCTGGAGACCCAGCGCCCCGGATTCATAGGCCTGGATTCAAGGAACAAGTGCAGCACTTTTCGGAAGGTCGGTGCGCGCCACGCCAACCAATAGTGCGCGGTAGGACAAGCACTTCATGCTCGCACTGTCCTATGGTGTCTGAGAGCAGACCTTTTACTCTCTTCAGGAGCATTGCCAACGCGCTACTTGTGCGCTCGAAGCAACACGCCTTGACTGTCAATAAGTAACTCTTCATTACCAATAAAGAAAAAAGACGGTCAAGCGCAACCCCAGTATAAATAAAATAGAGAAATAGCCATGCCTAAACTGAGAGTCGCCGTTGACGCCGGCGGAACCTTTACCGACGTCTGTATCTATCATGAAGAGACACAGGAGTTTCGCGTCACCAAGGTTCCCTCGACGCCAAACAATCCCAAGCAGGCCGTCATCGACGGCGTTCGGCGCGGCGAGATCGAGCTTGCGGACGTGGATCTTTTCTTCCACGGCACCACCGTTGCCACCAATGCGCTGATCACCCGCCGCTTTCCCAAGGCGGCCCTGGTCACCACCAGGGGCTTTCGCGATGTGATCGAAATCCGCGACGGCACCAAGGACAACCTCTGGGATGCCTATCAGGACGTCAGCGGCCCCTATATTCGCCGGCGCGACCGCTTCGAAGTGACCGAGCGCGTCGACTACGCCGGCCAGGTGGTGACCCCGCTGGATGAGCAGGAGGCCCGCACGCTGGCCCGCAAGCTCAAACGCCGCGGGGCCACGACGATAGCCGTGTGCTTTATCAACTCCTATGCCAACGTGCACAACGAGCAGCGCATGCGGGAGATCCTGGAGGAGGAGATCCCGGGGGCCAACGTCTCGACATCGTCGGAAATCCTGCCCGAAATATTTGAACACGACCGTTTCAATACCGCGGTAGCCAATACGGTGCTGGGGCCCCTGGTGTCGGACTACGTCAAGCAGCTCGACGATGAGCTGACCGCGAAAGGCTACGTCAACGACCTGCTGCTGCTGCACTCCGGCGGCGGCTCGATGACGCCGGCCATGGCGAAACACTTCCCCGTTCGCCTGGCGGCCTCGGGTATCGCGGCGGGCGCCATTGCCGCCAAACATATCGCCGCGCAGTGCGGGTATCAGAATGCCGTCGGGCTGGACATGGGCGGCACCTCCACCGATATTTCGCTGATCCACGACGGCGAGCTGCGCGTGACCCACCAGTGGGGAGTGGAGTACGGGCACCCCATCGTGTTCCCGAGCATCGAGGTGCTAACTATTGGCGCCGGCGGCGGCTCGCTGGCGCATATCGATATTGCCGGCGCGCTGCGCAACGGGCCGCAGTCGGCGGGTGCCGATCCGGGGCCGGCCTGCTACGGGCTAGGTGGCACGGAACCGACCAACACCGACGCTAGCCTGACGCTGAACCGCCTGGGCACCAGCCTGGCTGGCGGGGCGCTTGAATTGAGCCGGGACAAGGCAGCTCAGGCCATTGATGAGCGCATCGGCCGGCCGCTGTCGCTGAGCACGGCCGAGGCGGCCCAGGCGATCCTCAAGGTGGCCAATGCCAACATGGCCGATGCGGTGCGGCTGGTGTCGATTCGCCGCGGCCTGGACCCGCGCGATTTTGCGCTGATCGCCTTCGGCGGCGCCGGGGCGCTGCACGGCGCCGGAGTGGCCAGGGAGCTGGGTATCCCAGTAGTGATCGTACCGCCAAGCCCCGGAGTGGCGTCGGCGATGGGCTGCCTGCTGGTGGATATCCAGCACGACCTCTCGATGATGTACACCGCCGTCGCCAGCAGCGCCGATCTGGGCGATCTCAACCGCCAGTTTCAGTCGCTTGAGGAGGAGGCCGTGGAGCGGCTGCGCCATGAAGGCGTCGCCGATGCCGATGCGCTGCTGCAGCGCGGTATTTCGATGCGCTATCAGGGGCAGTGGCGCTCGCTGCAGGTGACGATGGGCAGCGGGGAGACGGCGCTTGAGGAGGCGATTGAAAGCTTCCACCAGGAACACGAACGCCAGTTCTCCTTCCGCCAGAACGCCCTTCCCGTCGAGATCTACCAGCTTCACCTGCGCGCCGTGGGCAAGACCCCCAAGCCGACCTTTGCGCGCAGTGAAAGGGTGCCGAATGCGCAGGCGGAGCCGCACGCGCATCGCGAGGTATTCTTCGATGATAAGTGGTACGAGACGCCGATCTACGACCGGGAATCCCTGCCGGTGGGATTCGAGTTCACCGGCCCCGTCATCATCGACCAGCTGGACTCCACGACCGTGGTGCCGCCCGATACGGCGGCGTCGATCGATGAGTGGAAGAATATCCGTATTCAACTGGCTCAAGCCGGAGAGGAGGTATGATCATGGCACACACCAACACGCATAGCGCTCTCGACCCGGTCACCTTTGAAGTCCTGAAGAACGCCTTCGCCACCAGCGTCGACCTGATGAGCGAGCAGATCCTGCGCACTTGCTACTCCTTTGTCATCTACTCACGCGATTTCTCGTCGGCGCTGTGCGATGCCCAGGGCAACACGGTCATGCAGGGCAGCGGCGATATCGCGGTGCACGTCGGCACCCTGCACTTCCAGTGCAAGGCCGTGCTGGAAGCGTTCGACGGCGATATCCACCCCGGCGATGTGTTTGCCATCAACGACCCCTACCGCGGCGGCACGCACCTCAACGATGTCAGCTTCATCCGCCCGATCTTTGCCGATGGAGAGATCATCGGCTTTGCCCAGAACAAGGGGCACTGGGCGGATATCGGCGGCAGCGTGCCGGGCTCCTTCGACGTCAACGCCAGCACCCACTTCAGCGAGGGGCTGCGCATCACGCCGGTGCGCGTCTGGCGCGAAGGCGTCTTCCTGCACGATGTGGCCCAGCTGCTGGTCTCCAATACTCGCGCTCCCGATCAGGCCCTGGGCGATCTGCAGGCCCAGGCGGAGGCCACGGCGGTGTGCGAGCGCGAGGTCCTGCGCCTGGTCGAGAAGTACACCAGAGCCACCGTTGTCGCCGCCATGCAGGAGACCCAGGACTACGTCGAGCGGGTCGTGCTCAAGAGCCTGGCGGGAATGCCCCAGGGGGAATGGGAGACGATCGACTATCTCGACGCGGATCCCGCGCTGGGTGAAGGCATGGTGCCGATTCGTATCAGGCTGACGCTGGATGGCAACGGCATTCACTACGATCTTTCGGGGTCGGCGCCCGCCGTCTCCACCTTCCTCAACTCCGCCTACGGGACGACGCACTCCGCCATCTATGCCGGCACCAAGACCTTCTTCCCCGACGTGCCGCTCAACTCAGGCTTCTATCGCGCGGTGACGGCCCATATCGGCGCAGAGGGCAGCGTGGTGAATGCGGGATGGCCGCACGCGGTGACGGGGTTCTGCTCGGGCCCCTACGAGAAGATCATGAACGGGATCTTCGAGCTGTGGAGCGGCATCATGCCCGAGCGCGCCATGGCCTGCGCCTTTAACCTGGAATACCTGCTGATCGGCGGCAACGATCGTCGCACCGAGGGCGACAGCTACTTCATGTGGTACGACTGGATGGCCGGCGGCTGGGGTGGACGCCAGACCAAGGACGGCTCGTCGGCCACCTCCCCGGTGTTCGGCACCGGCCTGGCGGTTCAGCCGGTGGAGGGTCAGGAGCGCTTGAACCCCGTGCTGACGATGCGTCACGAAATCAGCGTGGACTCGGCCGGCCCGGGCCGCTTCCGCGGCGGCTGCGGGGTCGAGAAAGGCGGGGTGCTCACCCAGGTCGACAAGACGGTGATGAGCTACTGCTGCGACCGCGGTCGTTCAGTCACCTGGGGGATCAACGGCGGGCTGCCCTCCGTGCCCCACGGGGTGTGGCTCAACAGGGGAACGCCGGACGAGCAGTACCTGGGTGCCACTTTCTCGAACGTTACGGTACGCTCGGGGGATACCTTTACGCGCCCCTCGGCCGGCGGCGGCGGCTTCGGCGACCCGCTGGAGCGCGACGCAAAGGCGGTGCTGGAGGATGTGATCGATGGCTATGTGTCGGTCGAGCGCGCGGAGCGCGACTATGGCGTGGTGATCAAGGTGAACGATCCCGATATCGACGACTATGAAGTCGACGCCGAGCGCACGACCAAGGCGCGCGAGTGGATCCGGGCGCACCGCCGCGAGTGGCTGCAAACGGCTCCCGAAGAGGTTGCCAGTCAGTATCGCAACGGCGAGCTGGGCGTGCTGGACGTGATTCGCCGCTACGGCGTGGTGCTTGACTGGGGCACCGGAGAGCTGCTGGCGACGTCGACCCGGCAGTACCGTGACTCCCTGCGCAGGCGCTCCTCGGATCACTGGTCGTAATGCCTCGATTGGCTTCATGAGCAGCGGGGCCTCGGCCAGGTCAAAAACAGCCGGGGCCTCGCTACGTCACCATTCGCGATCAAAGTGAGAGGAATGGCATGAATACAACAACGACAATATCAACAAGCAATGAGCTATCAAGGATTCGCGGGCGGCCAGCGGCCAGAGAGGCGCCCGAGCCTGGTACACGGCTGAGATCAAACTCCCAGGATCGCTGGACGCAGATTGTTTCGCAGACCTATTTTCCGCTGACCCTGAATTACGGCGATCACGAGGAAGCCGCCTTTCAGGGATCGCTGAAGGTTTGGAAAGCCAAGGAAAGCAGCGGCTACTCCTTGTCGCGACTGTGCTCTGACAGAGCCGAGTACTCCAGATCCCGGTCGCAAATCTCCGAGGACAATCACTCTTCGTTCCTGGTGACGATCCCGCTGCGGACAAGCGTCTTTTTTTCCCAACATGGAAAAAGCTTAAGCTGCCCGCCGGGACATTTTATCGTCGAGCAGGGCGATGCGCCGTATCGGTTTGGCTACGAGTCGCCGAATGACATGTGGGTCTTCAAGATTCCGGGCGAATCGATGAGAACCCGCATTCGCCGCCCGGAGCGCTATTCGCAGCACTGTTTTTCCGCGCAGAAGGGTATCGGATGCGCCTTTGTCGAGTTTCTGATGATCTGCTCGCAGCATGTGAATGCGTGCAGCGTGAAAGAGCAAAACCGGCTGTTTGAGCAGGCCCTGAGCATGCTGTCGCTGGTGCTGGAACAGGACGAGCGGGTGCTCAGCAGCGATCAGTCGCACCTGAGAACCGCCCACCTGATGCGTATCGAGCGCTATATTTCGGCCAACCTGGGCGACCCTGACCTGACGCCTGCCCGAATCGCGCATTTCTGCGGCATCTCCCTGCGCTACCTGCACAAGCTGTTCTCGGAGTCGGGATATACGGTCAGCGAGTGGGTGCGAATGCAGCGTCTGGAAGCCGCGCACCGCGAACTTGAGGCTATTCCTGAGGGAGTCAATATCGGCGAGGTGGCCTATCGCTGGGGCTTCTCGAATCAGGCGCAGTTCAGCCGTGTGTTTCGACAGCAGTTTGGCTATTCCGCCAGCGAGCTTCGCGGTCGCCCGGGCTGACTGCTTGGCTGGCTGTTAGACTACGACAGAACCCTGTCTCCCCTGCCAAGGAGGCTGTTAGAATACGGCGCCATACGAAGAGGAGTGGCGTCATGACACGCAAGAAGAAGACCCGGTCGCTGGCCGACAGGGTGACCATCCGCACCGGACGGCGCAAGGACTACCGGAAATGGCGCCACGAGAACCCCGACCAGGTGGTCTCATCGCCGCGCTTTACCGCCAAGAAGCGCCAGCAGCGCAAGCTGCAGGCCGCGCGCAAGCTGGCCCGCCAGGAACAGGGGCAGGAGATCGCGATTCACAAGGATGCCTCCGAGCAGCCCACGCCCGAACGCAGGGACGACTGACCATGCGCCTGGTGTCATTTAACATCAACGGCATTCGTGCCCGCCTGCATCAGCTGGAAGCGCTGGTGGCGGCGCACCGCCCGCTGGTGATCGGCCTGCAGGAGACCAAGGTGCAGGACAGCGAATTTCCGCTGGAGGCCGTGGAATCCCTCGGCTATCGCGTCTACTTTCACGGCCAGAAGGGCCACTACGGCGTGGCGCTGATGTGCTGCAAGGCGCAGTGCCCGGACGGCCCGCAAGAGGTGATGCGCGGCTTCCCCGACGACGAAGAGGACGCCCAGCGGCGCTGGATCGGCGCTCGCCTGCGCGATGGCGACGGCGCGCCGCTGACGGTGTGGAACGGCTATTTCCCCCAGGGCGAGAACGTCGATCACCCGTGGAAATTTCCCCACAAGCGCCGCTTCTACGCCCAGCTGGCGTCGCTGCTTGAACACCACCACCGCCCCGACGAGCGCCTGGCGGTGATGGGCGACTTCAACATCTCGCCCGAGGACATCGACATCGGCATCGGCGAGGCTAACCGCAAGCGCTGGCTGCGCGAAGGCAAGACCAGCTTTCAGCCGGTAGAACGCGAATGGCTCGACGGTATCAAGGCGTGGGGCCTGACCGACAGCTACCGCTTGCTCTATCCCGAGCGCGACGACCGCTTCAGCTGGTTCGACTACCGCTCCAAGGGATTTCATCGCGAGCCCCGGCGCGGCCTGCGCATCGACCATATCTTGGTCAGCGCGCCGCTGACCCAGCGGGTCACCGACGCCGGCATTGACTACGAGCTACGCGGCATGGAAAAGCCCTCGGATCACGCCCCGGTGTGGACGGAGCTGTCGCCCGCCTGAGCCCCGCCCGTTTGAGAATCAACGCTCCCGGACAGCTCCTCCGGGGGCAGATTCGCCAACCAGCCGTCGGCCTCGTCGGCTCCCAGCGCGCCGGCCTGCTCAAAAGCGAGTCGCGCCAGCTTCCACCGCCCCCAGCCGTGGGCCAGCTGCCCCAGGCGCAGCCAGTCGTCGGCCCGCCCGCTCCTTTCGGCAAGCAACCGCCAGGCCGCCAGCGCCCGGTCACGATCCCGCGCCGCCTGCCAGGCTATCGCCAGCAAGCGCCGCTGCTCGAGGCTGTCTGGCAGGGCGCCGCTTCCCAGCGCCTGCTCCAGCAGCTCGGCGGCCCGGGCCGGGGTGCCGCCCGCCAGATGCAGACGAATGCGCCGCTGTAGATCGTCGCTGCCGGCCAGCGCGCCGCGCCGCCAGCCCGCCTCCCAGATCGCCGCGGCGCGTCCGGCATCGCCCAGCCGCTGGGCCAGGGCCGCCGCACGCCGCCACTCGCCCGCCTCGTCACCGGCCTGACTCAGGCGTTTTTCGATCATCGCCAGCGCCCCGCGACTGTCGCCGGCACGCTGCAGCACGGCGGCGGCCAGGGCGCCATGCGACTCGCCCGGCGTGGCATCGAGCTCGAGCGCGCGCTCGACCCAGGCGGCCGCCGCGCGCCACTGCTCACCCTCGGCCAGCAGCCTGGCCATCAGCCAGCGGTCGGCGGCGCTGCCCGCATGGCGCTCAAGCCAGTCATCAAGCAGGTCGCGCGCCTGCTGCGGCTGGCTGGCCTGCAGCCGCAGTCCGGCTTCCTGACGCTGCCAGCGGTCGACCCGTGCCGAATCCATGCGCCGAATACCGCGAATGTCGCGCGCCTGGGCCAGCAGCTCGGCGGCCGCGGCAGCGTCACCCGAGCGCGCCGCGGCGCTCGCGGCCAGCTGCAGATACAGCGCCCGCGCCCAGCGATCGGCATCATTGCCGCCCGCCAGCCGCCGCGCCTGGGCCAGGCCGTGCTGGCGCACCTTGGCGTACTCGCCGGCCTGCAGCCGGCGCTGCACCGACTCGAGATCCCTGATCGCGTCGCCCGGCAGCGTCGGCGCCGCCGTGGCGGGAAGCCACGCCAGTACCAGCAGCACAGCCGCTGCTGCCAGCCGGGGTAAAAGATGCTTTTTTCGAGGCGCCATCATCGCAGCCGAAACTCCAGTCGCTGTCTGGCACGACGCACATCGCTGGCAGGCTCGAAGCGCCAGCCGGCAATCGCCTGGCGCGCCGCCCGTTCGAACACCTGGCGCGGACGCGCTTCGAGCACCTCGATGCTGCCGGCGTCGACGCGGCCGTCGGGGCGAATCAGGAACTGTACCACCACGTGGCCTTCCAGGCCGCGACGCTGAGCCCGCGACGGATACTGGGGCGGCACGCGGCGCGTCGGCCGCGCTGAGCTGCCCACGTCCACCGGCCCTTGGGCAGCGGCCGGCGCGGGATCGGCGGCGGGCCGGGCAGCGGGCTGCGACGGCGATGACAGTGCGGGCGCCGACTCGGCAGCGGGCTGAGGCCTGGGAACAGGCTTGGGTCGTAGCTCAGGCTTAGGCTTAGGTTCAGGTTCGGGCGCCGGCTCGGGCGGCGTCTCGACAAGCTCGGGCAGCGCCGTATCCAGCTCGACCCTTGGCTCTTCCAGCGGCGGCAGCTCCGGCTCCGGCAGCGCGATGGCGCTCTGCGTGTCGGGCACGGGGGCCGGCGGGGCTGCCGCCGGCGGCGGCGGTGGCAGGCTGGGTGCCGTGGCTTCCGGCGCGGATGCCAGCGGCTCGGCAGGCGCATCATCTGCAGGTTCGAAAGGCTCCGCCAGGCTCAGCGTCAGCGCCTCGAGCGGCTCGGGCGCCTCGGGCGGCACTACCAGCCAGGCCAGCAGGGCAAACAGCAGCAGCGCCAGGCTCGCTCCGCCCAGCAGGCCAAAGGAATAGCGCATCAGTCGCGCCTCCGCCGGGCTGCCACCGCCACCCGCTCCACGCCGGCGGCGCGCAGGCGGTCCATGACCTCGATCAGCACCCCGGTGGTGGCGTTGCGATCGGCCTGGATCAGCGCCGCGCCGTCGTCGCTGAGCAGTCCCGACACCCGCGCACCCACCCGGTGGATGTCCACCGGCTCGCCGTCGACCCATACCGCACCTTCCGGCGTGATGGCCACCAGCACCTGAACATCGGCGCGCGGCGTGGCGGCGCTGGATTCGGGGCGCTCGATTTCCACCCCGCTCTCCTTGATGAAGCTGGTGGTGACGATAAAGAAGATCAGCATGATAAAGACCACGTCCAGCATCGGGGTTAGATTGATCTCGCTGGACTCCTCGGCCGCATCGGCCAGCCTGCGCCTACGCATGGGTATCCTCCGCGGCGCGGGCGAGGCGGTCGTTCAGCCGCTGCCCCTCGCGCCGAATGATGCGCTCCAGGCGGGTAATGAACAGCAG
>DATHXP010000217.1:0-4184 GCA_035459605.1 Halomonas sp.
CAAGCGCGGTGTCGCCGACTACGGCAGGATGGTTGGCGCCGCTCGGCGCGTTGGCGCAGAGGCGAAGGCGCAGCCGGACGCAGCGCCGGTGAAATACGCCACCGGCGTTCCTACCGCGCCTTTGCTTGCCATTCATACGCCTGAGCTGACGCTCGAGATGGGGCGCGGCGACAGCGTGGCCCTGACGGGGCCGAGCGGCAGCGGCAAGAGCAGCCTGCTGATGCAAATTGCCGGTCTGGCCGGCAGCGATGGCATCGCGCTGCAGGGGGTGAAGCCCACCGACTGGCTTGAGTCGGCGCTGCGCGAGAGCGTCACGGCAGTGCCGCAGCGCAGCGCGCTGATCGCCGGAAGCATACGCGACAACCTGCGCCTGGCTGCCGACGCCGATGACGGGGAGATGTGGCGCGTGCTGGAGACGGTCGCGCTAAGCGAAGCGGTCAGTGAGCGCGGCGGGCTGGACGCGAAGCTGGGCGAGGGCGGCGCCGGGCTTTCTGGCGGGCAGGCCCAGCGCCTGACGCTGGCGCGCGCTATCTTGAAGCGCCCGAAACTGCTGCTGCTGGACGAGCCAACCGAAGGGCTCGACGCCGACACTGCCGATCATGTGTTAACCGCAATACGCGCCTATCTGCCGGAAACCGCGATACTTGCGACCTTACACCGCAGCGCCCGTCACCCGGTATTCGATAGACAAGTGAGCCTATCTTTGTGACGATGTCATGGCCTGATTAAGCACTGTCGCAAAGGTCCTTATTATAAAAATATGGGCTCTTACACCGGGACTTTAAAAAGATAAAGTGGAGTGTGCACTGCATCTTTTACGGCAGTTTTGAGAAGGCATTCGGAATTTGGCTCCGGCCAATCCTGTCACTGTCGACTGCCCGCTACGCCTGGATCGCGGGCAGACTTGAACTGGGGAGAGCCAAGACATGGATCTTGATATAGTCGAGCTGTCGCGACTGCAGTTTGCGCTGACGGCGATGTATCACTTCCTTTTCGTACCGCTGACGTTAGGCCTGTCGGTGCTCGTTGCGATCATGGAAACTGTCTATGTCATGACGCGCCGGACGATCTGGCGCCAGATGACCAAGTTCTGGGGCCTGCTGTTTGGCATCAACTTCGCTATCGGCGTCGCCACCGGTATCACCATGGAGTTCCAGTTCGGCATGAACTGGTCCTACTTCAGCCACTATGTGGGCGACATCTTCGGGGCACCTCTCGCCCTTGAAGGGCTCATGGCATTCTTCCTTGAAGCCACTTTCGTGGGGCTGTTCTTCTTTGGCTGGGACCGGCTTAGCCGGGTCGGTCACCTGACGGTCACCTGGCTGGTGGCCATTGGCTCGAACTTCTCGGCGCTGTGGATCCTGATCGCCAACGGCTGGATGCAAAACCCGGTCGGCGCGGTATTTAATCCCGACACCATGCGCATGGAGATGACCAGCTTCTTTGAGGTGATGTTCAACCCCGTGGCGCAGGCCAAGTTCGTGCATACCGTCTCGGCCGGCTACGTCACCGCCGCGGTGTTCGTGCTCGGCGTGTCGGCCTGGTACCTGCTTAAGGGGCGCCATATTGAGCTGGCGCGGCGCTCGATCACCGTCGCCTCTTCGTTCGGACTTGCTGCGGCACTGTCCGTCGTTGTGCTGGGCGACGAGTCCGGCTATCTCACCACCCATAGCCAGAAGATGAAGCTTGCCGCCATGGAGGGCATGTGGGAGACCCAGCCCGCGCCGGCCTCCTTTGCGCTGGTGGGAATACCCGATGAAGAGGCGCGCGAGACAAAGTACGCCGTGCATATTCCCTACGTGATGGGGCTAATCGGCACGCGCTCGCTAAACACTCCAATCATCGGCATCAAGGAACTCCTTGTCGACTCTGAGCAGCGGATCCGCTCGGGCATCATCGCCTATGACGCCCTGATGACGATCCGCGAGCAGCGCGACCAGGCCAGTGCCGAAGTACGCGATACCTTCGAAATACATGGCGGTAATCTGGGCTATGCCTTCCTGCTCAAGCGCTATGTGGACGACCCGCGTGACGCCAGCGAGGCGCAGATAGCCCGGGCAACCCGCGATACGCTGCCCAGGGTCCTGCCGCTGTTCTGGTCGTTTCGGATCATGGTGGGGCTGGGCTTTGGCTTTATCATCGTGATGGCGTATTTCTTCTGGCGCTCCAGCTTTCGCGGACAGAACTATCCGCGCTGGGCGCTGCGCGCCGCCGTGGCGATTATTCCCGCGCCCTGGATCGCCGCCGAGCTGGGCTGGTTTGTGGCCGAGTATGGCCGCCAGCCCTGGACTGTCGATAGTGTTCTGCCGACCGCGCTTTCGGTCAGCCATCTGTCGGTGGCGGACCTGCTGTTGACGCTGGCAGGCTTCATGCTCTTCTACACGGTGCTGTTTATTGTCGAGATGGGGCTGATGCTGAAATTCATTCGCCGGGGGCCGACCGAAGACGTCGAAGAGACCGATGCCTGGATGGCTCGGCACAAGCGCCGCCTGCGCGGCCAGAACGGCGACAGCGCTTTTGTCCCTGCGGAGTAACTGCCATGATCCTACATGAACTGATTAGCTACGATATCTTGCGCGTGATCTGGTGGCTGCTGCTTGGCGTGCTGCTGATCGCCTTTGCCATGACCGATGGCTTTGATATGGGCGTCGGCGCGCTGCTGCCCTTTGTCGGCAAGACTGACGTCGAGCGGCGCATTGTCATCAATACCGTCGGCCCGGTGTGGGAGGGTAACCAGGTGTGGTTTATCCTCGGCGGCGGCGCTATCTTCGCCGCCTGGCCGCCGCTGTATGCGGTCAGCTTCTCGGGCTTCTACCTGGCCATGTTCGTGGTGCTGGCGGCGCTGATCGTGCGGCCCGTGGCCTTCAAGTACCGCTCGCAGCGCGAGTCTTCAAGCTGGCGTTCCGCCTGGGACTGGGCGCTGTTTGCCGGCGGCGCGGTGCCGGCGCTGATCTTCGGCGTCGCCGTGGGCAACGTTCTGCTGGGGGTGCCGTTTGAGCTGACGCCCGACCTCTTTGCGCGCTACGAGGGCAGCTTTCATGCCAAGTTCCTGGGGCTGTTGAACCCCTTTGCGCTGCTGGCCGGCCTGGTGTCGCTGGCCATGCTGATCACCCACGGGGCGGCCTGGCTGTCGTTCAAGGCGGAGGGCGAGGTGGCGTCGCGCGCGCGGGCCATCGGTTCGGTGACCGGCCTGCTGACCATCGCCGGCTACGTGCTGGCCGGCCTGTGGCTGGCGTTTGGCATCCAGGGCTATGCGCTGGTGGCCGAGCCCGCGGTTAACGGCCCGTCCAATCCGCTGCTGTCCGAGGTGGTGCGCACCGACAGCTGGCTTGGCGTCTACGCGCAGCGCCCCTGGGCGCTGCTGGCCCCCGCCCTGGGACTGATCGGCATGAGCATGGCGGTGCTGGGTCTGCGCGCCGGTCGCGAAGGCACCACGCTGCTGTGGTCCAAGCTGGGCATCCTCGGTGCGATCGCCTCGGTGGGCGTCACGATGTTCCCGTTTTTCCTGCCGTCGTCGATCAGTCCAAACTCGTCGCTGACCGTCTGGGATAGCTCATCTTCGCATTTGACGCTATTTGTGATGCTGATCGCCACCGTGATCTTCCTGCCCATCATCCTGGCCTATACCGCCTGGGTCTATAAGGTGCTGTGGGGCAAGGTCACCGAAGCGGACGTTACCGACTCCCGCAGCGGCTATTAAAGGAGAGATGACATGTGGTATTTCGCCTGGGTATTGGGGCTTCCGCTGGCTGCGGTCTTCGCCGTGGTCAACGCCATGTGGCTGGAATTGCAGCACGATCGCGCGCTGATGATAGAGGGCGATGAAGGTCAGAGCGCGACCGAGGCTGAGGCCGGAAGAGCGCAGTGAAGCCGCGCCGACAGCCGGCAGTGGGCAGTGGCGAGGCCGCCGGAGAGGACTGCATGAGGCTCTCTTCAGCGGCCTTTCCTGTGGCTGGAGTGCAGCCGCTCAAGCGTGGAATAGCGGCCTTTGCGTTGTGGCGTCCAATCTCCGACGATCGGGCCAGTGTTTACGATGAGGCATCCTGCTATGTACGCTGAACTTTTGCGCCTGCCCAAGGCTGAGCTTCACCTGCATATCGAGGGCACCCTGACGCCGGAGCGCATGCTGGCCCTGGCCGAGCGCAACGGCATTGCGCTGCCCTACGCCTCGGTTGACGACATTC
>DATHXP010000218.1:0-1617 GCA_035459605.1 Halomonas sp.
CCGCCGGGGCCGCTGGCGAAGCCGCCCAGCCCCACCACCAGCTGAGGATCGACGCGCCGAACTACCCCGATGGCCTGCTGCAGGGCGCGCAGCAAGCGCAGCGGCGCCAGCAGCCAGCCCGCCGCCCCGTTGCCTCTCAGACCGCTCACGGCGACGCGGTTCAGCCGGATATCGGCCTCGGGCACCAGGCGATTCTCGATGCCCCGCGGGCTGCCCAGCCACTCCACCTCGACGCCGATATCCTGCAGCGCCTTGGCCAGCGACAGGGCCGGAATGACGTGTCCTCCCGTGCCGCCGGCCATGATCAACACCCGCCGCGGTCGCAGCTCGCTCATGCCCGGCCTCCCCTGCTCGCCGCCTGGGTCCTGGCCTGGCGCGCCGGCGCCAGCCGGCGCCGCCGACGGCGTCGGGTCTCGACGTCCGCGCGCACCAGAATGGCCACCATCACGCAGCTCACCACCAGGCTCGAGCCGCCATAGCTGAGCAGCGGCAGCGTCAGCCCCTTGGTGGGCAGCAGGCCGCTGCTGACCGCGATGTTGATAAATGCCTGAGCGCCCAGCATCAGCGCAATGCCATAGCTGGCGTAGGCGGCAAACGACAGCCCCGCAAGCTCCGCGCGCCGCCCCACCGCCATGGCGCGCCACACCAGCAGCGCGAACAGGCCGATCACCGTCACCGCACCGATCAGGCCAAGCTCTTCGGCAAGCACGGCAAAGACAAAATCGGTATGCGCCTCGGGCAGGTAGTACAGTTTTTGAATGCCATTGCCCAGGCCGACGCCGAGCCAGTGTCCCCGGCCAAAGGCGATCAGCGCCTGGGTCAGCTGATAGCCGCTGGCAAACTGATCGGCCCAGGGGTCGGTAAAGCTGGTGAGTCGCGCCAGGCGATAGGGCTCGGCAATGGCCACCGCTGCGCCGAGCAGGATCACCAGCAGCGTCAGCACCACAAAACGCCCCGCGGGCGCTCCCGCCATCAGCAGCATGCCCATCACACAGGCCGTCGACACCACCACGGCACCGTAATCAGGCTCCAGTATCAGCAGGCCGCCATAGACCCCGACCAGCAGCAGCGGCCGTAAAAAGGCCCCCAGCTGGGTACGCACCTCGGGCAGGAAGCGCTCAAGAAAATACGCCATGTAGACAATCAGGCACAGCTTGGCAAGCTCCGACGGCTGAATATTGAACGGCACGCCCGGCACCGACAGCCAGCGACGGCTCCCGTTGACCTCGCGCCCGACAACCAGCACGACAAACAGCATTGCCACTCCAATGAACAGCAGCAGCAGGCCGTTGGCTCTCCACCAGGCCAGCGGCACCTTGAGCGTTAACAGCCCCAGCGCCATGGAGAACAGCAGAAAGCTGCCGTGGCGAATGCTGAAGTACCAGGGGTTTCCGGTCAGCCCGGAGGCGACCTCGGTAGACGCCGAGGTGACCATGACCCAGCCGATCAGCATCAGCGACAGGGCCGCCAGCGGCAGCCAGCCATCGAAGGGCGCCTGGGCGGTGGAAAGCGCCCGGCGCAGACGCTGCAGACGGCTCACAGGGCGACCTCGCTCAGCAGCCGCGTCACGCCGTCGCGAAAGGCGTCTCCGCGAATTTGATAGTTGGGGAATTGATC
>DATHXP010000219.1:0-2778 GCA_035459605.1 Halomonas sp.
AAAAGGTAACAATGGTCACAAGGCGCTGAAGGAATATATATCTTTCTGTTTTATAAGAAGAATTTTGTAACCATCAAAAGGTGGCAAAAGGTACTGCAAAAGGTAATGCTTTTCTAAGCTTCTGTTTTATAAGGATATGAATAAATCTAAATATTACCTCTTAAAAAGGTAACGCATCACCTTTTCGATACCTTATTGTCACCTTTTGTACAGGCGTTTGAATCCTTTATATATCATGGCTTTATGTTCGATTTTAGAAAAGCATTACCATTGTTACCTTTTTCCGAGGCCCCCAGACATTCTAGGATTTCCCGCGCGCATGACGTGTATGCGCACGCGTCACGCGTGATTCCTGTAAGTTGTGGGGACTGGCTGGGGACTGGAAAAAGCAAAGGTCTATTCTGAGGGGCTAGATAAATCAGAGGGTTACAGCTAAAAATGGTGCGGATGGGGAGACTTGAACTCCCACGCCCGAAGGCACCAGAACCTAAATCTGGCGTGTCTACCAATTCCACCACATCCGCAGGCGAATGTATTTTACGCATGAAACTTATCAAGTCAATAATCCGCCGCTAAGCCGCCGCGACAAGAGTCGATAAAGCAGGGCGGACGCTCACAGCCCCCTCCTCACGATGACGGTATTCAAGAATGTGGCCAGCCAGTCGTGGCAGGCGGTGCCAGTGACGGTTAGGATCGAGTCAGAAACCTTCATTGGGCTGGGTACCAGGGATGGCTCGCTATGCTAAGCCTCAGGCTGTTTGAGACGCTGACGCGCAGGAGCAGAGCGCCGGCGTCGATTTCTGCGGTGAAAACAAGAAAAATTGACCAGTGGTGGTACCGCGGCCTGCCGGGGCGCTGCTGTTTCTGTCTTGGGCCGAGCGAGGCGCTGGCGCCGTGGTGCGAGCCCTGCGCTGCGTCGCTGCCGTGGAATCTTCCGGCATGTCCAGGCTGCGGCGAGCCGCAGCCCGGAAACCGTGGAGGCCACACCTGCACGCGCTGCATCGAAGCGCCACCCGCCTTTGACGCGGCCAGAGTGCCAATGCGCTATGAGGCGGCGATAGCCACTCTGGTGCAGCACTTCAAATTTGACGCCTCGCCAAGAGCAGGCAATCTGCTGGTCGAGCTGATGATGGCGGGGCTCTTGCGCGATGATGTCATGCTGCCCGATGCCCTGGTTGCGGTACCCTTGCACCCGAAGCGCGCCAGGCAGCGCGGCTTTGATCAAGGCCGCTGGCTGGGTCGGCAGCTGTCGGCGCGTCTGGGCGTGCCGCTTCTGGCGGCAAGGCGGCATCGCGATACGCCGACCCAGCGCGAGCTGAACCGCTTGCAGCGGCGCGGCAATCTGGCCGAGGCCTTTGCTGTGGCTGGAAAGCTTCCGAGCAAAGTGGCGCTGATCGATGACGTGATGACCACCGGCGCCACGCTGGATGCTCTGGCCCGCGCCTGTCGTGCGGCGGGAGCTGAGCACGTCGAGGCGTGGGCGCTGGCCAGAACGCCGCTGTTTGACGGGTAGCGCATCGATACGCTGAGATTCGTCAGGGGAGAAGCCTGGAGCCTGCTACCATGGGTTTGAACCAATAGCGGTTGGCTTATCCGTTTTACGGAGTATCAATGAACGTATCTGCGCATCCCTTTGCACGTCTGGATCCGGCCCGCGTGGTGGCGGCGGTGGAGTCGCAGGGCTTTTTTCTGCCCGGCGAGCCCTTTGCGCTGAACAGCTACGAGAACCGCGTCTATCTGGTGTATGACGACGATCGTCGCCGCTGGGTGGCCAAGTTCTATCGCCCCGGGCGCTGGTCGGATGAGACTATCCAGGAGGAGCATGACTTCCTGAAGGAGCTTGATGAGGCAGGGGTGGCGGTGGCGGCTGCGTGGCGTAACGCCCAGGGGCAAAGCCTGCATCGGCACCAGGGCTTTCGCTTCACGCTATTCCCCCATCTGCCGGGGCAGGCCCCCGAGCTTGAGAACCCGGTTCATTTGTTTGCCCTGGGCGAAGTGATCGGTGCCATGCATGCCGTCGGGGCGCGCGGTTCGTTTCAACATCGCCGTCGTCTGGAGCTTGGCGGCATGGCCCGAGAGGCGAGCGAGGCGGTACTGGCCAGCGGCTGGCTGAGTGCCCGTCAGCAGAGGGCCTATCAGCGGGTGACCGATGCCTTGCATAAGCAGCCGGCAGCCATCGAGCTGGACGATATTCGTGCCATTCGCGTGCACGGCGACTGCCATATCGGCAATGTGCTGGGCCGCGACGATCACTTCGCGCTGGTGGATTTCGATGACTGCCTGATGGCGCCCGCGGTACAGGACCTGTGGATGCTGCTGACCGCGCAGCACGAGGCGGAGTGGCAGATGCAGCTGTCGGAGGTCATCGAAGGTTATGAACAGCACTGTGATTTCGAGCGCCGCGAGCTGCGCTTGATCGAGCCGCTCAGAACGCTGAGACTGCTGCGCTACAGCGCCTGGCTACTGGCACGGCGCGATGACCCGGCGTTTCCTCAGGCCTTTCCCTGGCTCAATGACGAAGGCTATCGGGACGCCCATATTCGCGAGCTGGAACAGCAGCGTCAGGCCATGGAAAACCAGCCCCGCTGGCTCACCTGAGCCGCGGGGCCGCTGTGTGACGCGAAGCGGTGGGGCGAACGGTTTGAATGGCTACGAGCTTCAGCGCTATTCGCTGTCGTCTTCCTGGCCGTGCTGGCGGCGCTGCACGTTGATTTCAGCGCTCGGGTTAGGCTGCTGCTCGATGGCAATGGCGTCGTTGAGAATCACCAGGAAGCTGTC
>DATHXP010000220.1:0-4713 GCA_035459605.1 Halomonas sp.
CGTGGCGCTCGCCTGGGTGGGCGTTCGGCCGCCGGCTTCCTGCGCCTGATCGGCAAGGATACCTTCCTGCTGACCAGCGATGTGGTGGCACGCCTGGTGGCCGCCGGGGTCGTTGACCAGCCGCCGACGAGTCAGCGCGACAAGCAGCGGGTCCAGGATGCCTTCAATGAGCTGCAACAGGCCTCCGGAAGGCCACTGTGCCAGCTCTCGGCCATGCTCTCGCTAACGATCAATCCACGCTTCTAGCCGATGATGCCGGGTCGATGACTCGGCCCGCAAAATACCCGGCTGTTGCTATCTCGCCGCGCCCTTAAAGTAGTAAGATGGATGAATCTTATGAAGAGGCAAGGGGAGTACGATGTCATCTGATCTGAATAGCCGCTATGGCCTGAATCCCGCGCACAGTGAAGTAGTCGAGACATGCGGTCTGGTGGCGCCCTGCAGCGCCCTGGATATGGGGTGCTCCAACGGGCGCAATGCCCTCTACCTGAGCCAGCAGGGTTTCGATGTGACCGCGGTGGACAACAATCCTGGCGCCATCGACATGCTGCAGCAGATCGTGAGCCGGGAGGGCCTCGATAACATCAAGCCTCAGGTGTACGACATCAACAGTGCCGCGCTGGAGAGGGAGTATGGACTGATTGTCTGCACCGTCACTCTGATGTTTCTCGACCCGAGCCGTGTCGAGGCGGTAATTGCCGACATGCAAGCGCACACCCTGCCCGGTGGCTACAACACGATTGTGTGTGCCATGGATTCCGCCGAGCACCCGTGCCCGGTGGGCTTCCCCTTTACTCTTGGCGCAGGGCAGCTGCGCGAGGCCTATGCGGGGTGGAAGCTGATCAAGTACAACGAGGATGTCGGTACCATGCACAATGGTGCGCGGCTGCAGTTTGCCACCCTGCTGGCGCACAAGCCCGAATAGAGGAGAGGCTGGCAAGGTAGCCGAGTGAGCTCGACCGCGGTACGAGCGCGCTGAGCTGATACGAGTAACGTATAAGGTTGACACCTGATACGTTACGGGGTACGTTTCTAAGATGATTCGGAGCTTCAAACATAAGGGTCTGGCCAAGTTCTTCAAGACCGGCAGTACCGCCGGTATCCAGCCAGTACATGCGAAGAGGCTTCGGCTCATTCTCGGTCGCCTGCATGCCGCATCGGATGCCAAGGACATGGACCTGCCTGGGCTTCGACTGCATGAGCTATCAGGCAATCGAGCCGGCATCTGGTCGGTTACCGTCAGCGGTAACTGGCGCGTGACCTTCCGTTTTGTAGACGGAGACGCCGAGATCGTTAACTACGAGGACTACCACTGAGGTGCCGCCATGCTGATGCACAACCCCCCTCATCCCGGCGAGGTATTGCGAGAACTCTGTCTGGAGCCTTTGGGTCTTTCTGTCACGGCGGCCGCAGAGGCGCTGGGCGTGAGCCGTAAAACGCTGAGCGCCGTGCTGAACGGCAAGGCAGGTATCAGTCCCGAGATGGCGATTCGCCTCTCCATCGCCTTCGATACCTCGGCAGAGAGTTGGCTGAATCAGCAGTCCCAGTATGAGCTCTGGCATGCCGAACAGCACCGTAACGAGCTGAAGGTGAAGAGGCTCGTAGTGGCCTGAAAGAACGTCTGGGCACGCCATTTCCAAAGAATTGCCGCTGCGTACCTTACCTCCCATAGGTCGATTCTCGTGGTATTGGGAGGGAGTCGTGCCCGCGAGGGAGATGTCTCATGACAGCCATTACCGCCACCGAGGCGCGCAGAAATCTGTATCGGCTGATCGATGAAACGGCCGAGTCCCACCAGCCAATCGTCATCATAGGTAAGCGCAACAAGGCTGTTCTGGTATCCGAAGAAGACTGGTCGGCGATTCAGGAGACACTCTACCTGCTCTCGGTACCGGGTATGCGGGAGTCGATCCGTGAGGGAATGAATACTTCCGTGGATGAGTGTGATGAGGAACTGGACTGGTGACCTGGAAGCTGGTTTATACCAAGCAGGCACAGAAAGACGCCAGGAAGCTGGCTTCCAGTGGGCTCAAGCCTAAAGCTCAGGAATTGCTGGCTCTGATTGCAGAAGACCCTTACCGCAAGCCGCCCCCGTTCGAAAAGCTCGTTGGCGATCTCGCCGGGGCCTATTCGCGTCGCATCAATATCCAGCATCGCCTGGTCCACCAGGTGCTCGATGAGAAGCGAGTGGTGAAGGTTCTCAGGCTCTGGAGTCACTACGACTAAGAGGGGGTGGAAGGTGAGAACGATCGGGCTGATCGGCGGCATGAGCTGGGAGTCGACCCAGACCTACTACCGGCTGATCAATCAGGGGGTGAAGGCGCAGCTGGGTGGGCTGCACTCCGCCCGGCTGGTGCTCTACAGCGTGGACTTCGCCGAGATCGAGGCACTGCAGCGCCGCGGTGACTGGGCGGCCACGGCGCAGATTCTCGGGGCGGCGGCTCGCTCGCTGGAGGCGGCCGGTGCCGACTTCCTGGTGCTCTGCACCAACACCATGCACATAGTCGCCCCCGAGCTCGAGCAGGCCGTGACGATTCCCCTGCTGCATATCGCCGATGCCACCGCCCGGGAACTGCACCGGCAGGGCGTGAGCCGGGTGGGGCTGCTGGGCACCCGCTTCACCATGGAGCAGGCCTTCTACCGGGAGCGCCTGGAGGCGCAGGGCATCCAGGTGCTGATTCCCGATGCCGCCCAGCGCGAGCGGATACACGCCATCATCTTCGAGGAGCTGTGCCGCGGCGAGATTCGAGCAGACTCGAAAGCCGACTACCTGGCAATCGTCGCCTCGCTGGCCGGGCGGGGCGCTCAGGGCGTGATCCTCGGCTGCACCGAGATCGGGCTCTTGATTCAGGATGGTGATACGGACGTTCCCCTCTTCGATACCACCGAGATACACGCCGAACAGGCGGTGGCCAGGCTGCTGGCTCACTATTGAAGGCCGCTCGATTCCTCGATGCTGGCTATTCTTGTAGAGAGTGCAGTGCTCTGAAAAGGTAACCGGGGCGGGTCTACCACTACATTTAGCGAAGCCGCCTCGGCGAGCGATAGGGCGTCAGTTCGGTGAGCCGCATGGTGGTGAGGATGATTGTTGTAAGGTCTCTGATGATCTGGTTCGCCATCCTGATGCTGGCGATTGCCAATGGGGTGCTGCGTGAGTTCCTGCTTGTTCCGCTACTCGGAGGGCCGACGTCACTCGTGTTGAGCGGAACTCTGCTCTCGCTGTTGATCCTTTGCGTGGCGTATCTGTCGCTTCCCTGGCTAACGATCCATCGCCCCCTGCAGCTCTGGCTCGTCGGGTTCGGGTGGTTGGCCATGACACTCGTCTTCGAGTTCTCCTTCGGGTTCTGGCAAGGGAAGTCCTGGTCCGAACTGCTCGACGCCTACACTTTCAAGGGGGGCAATATCTGGATCGTCGTCCTCGCAGTGACGGCCTTCGCCCCGCGCCTTGCCGCCAGACTAAGAGGCTGGGTGTAGCTGGCAGTGGTAGGCACGGGCGATTGCTATCGCCGCATTTCATGCCTGGAACCCGCTCTACGCATCGAATCGCTAGCCGACCAGCAGGTATACACAGCTGGCGGCGAGCAGCAGTGCCAGACTGCGATTGGTCGCCACCAGAACCTGGGGACGCTGCACATGGCGACGCAGAAAGGCCCCGGCATAGACCCAGCTGCCCAGCGAGAGCCAGCAGATGGGCAGGTAGAGACCGGCGAAGAGCCATAGCTGGCTCACCTCGCCGCCGGTATAGGCGCCGATACCCGAGGCCGCCGCCAGCCAGGCCTTGGGATTAAGCCACTGCATCAGCGCTCCCGTCATAAAGCCCGGCGCCTGGCGGCTGTCGTCCGCCGGCAGCCGGCCATCGTCGCGAAACAGACGAACGCTGAGGTAGAGCAAAAAGGCTACCCCCGCAAAGCGCAGCGCCGCCTCCAGCCCCGGCACCACCGCCAGCAGCGAATAGAGCCCCAGTCCCACGGCGATAAACAGCGCAATAAAGCTCAGACTCGCCCCGGTGACGAAGAGCAGCCCGCGGGGAATCGGATAGCGGGTACCGCTGCTCAGGCAGATCAGGTTGACCGGGCCGGGGGTGATCGAGGCGGCCAGGGCGAAGGCCGACATCGGCAGCATCAGGGACAGGTTCACAGGCGTCTTCCTTGAAGGGGTGGCGGTGGGGCGAGTATAACCGCCGCCACGCCTCCGGTATTGCCCAGCATCGCCAGCGCCAAGGGCAGTGCTACGACCAGCGTGCGTCTGGTGACCAGTGCTATGCTTGCTTAAGCCTTCTCGGTGCGCGGGCTGTACTATCCCTAATATCTGTGATGGGCAGGAGTCGTCGTCCCGAATTCGTAAGAGAGACGGGAGGCGCGGATATTGACGCCGTGCTCGAGTTGGTGAAGAGCCAGAATGACTATTGAGCAAATCAGCCGCGCATCCTACGCATCGACGCGGAGCGTGATGCACTAGTCAAGCGGCGAGCCTTGGCAAAAGCCAAGGCGTTTACTGGATAAATATCAGATAATGGCTTAGGCTTTTTCCATGATCCGAACCATGATTCGCACGGACAAGTGGCCCCTACATGCCACGGCGCAGCAGCGACACCTGATGCGCTTGACGCTGGCGGAATACCGCCAGTTCTGCCGTGCGTTGTCGGTGGTGGTACTGAGCAACTGGCCATCGCTGCAGCAGGCACCCAGCTTTGCCGCTGCCGTGGAGCGGCTG
>DATHXP010000221.1:0-11626 GCA_035459605.1 Halomonas sp.
CCAGATAAAAACCATTTCACAAGGACACACTATCAAATTGTCGAAATTATCCTAAAGTAATACCCACATCCCCGGCCTTTTGTGCTTTACTCAGGCTGCAGGTGCGTCAGCGGGCAACTGCCCGCTGACGCATTATCAAACCAACAGCGCCACTGCATCAGGGTTCTCATTCATGAAGCTATCACTATTCCTTAAAAGCACGCTGGCTGTCTCGGTCGCCGCCTCCATCCTGGCCAGCCAGGCGGTATCGGCAGATACCGTACGCCTGCGCTTTCATACTTTCTACGGCACAGAGATGGACCCCATCGCCAAGGAGTTTCGCGATAGCGTCAAGGAGGCCAGCGACGGCACCTTGCGCATCCAATACTTTCGCGGCGGCGAGCTGGTCGATAGCGACCAGTTCGTCGATGCCGTCAGTCGCGGCACCATCGACATCGGTTACGGGGTAGGCAGCTACTGGCCCGGCCAGGTGACGATCGGCAACATTGAAGCCGGCCTGCCGGGCGCCTGGGTTGACGTCGATGAGGCTCGCGATATCTTTGAAAATCAGGGCCTGAATGATCTGGCGGCGGAGGCCTATGCAGAAAAGGGCGTCAAGCTCATCGGGCGCGGCTACGGCAGCAACTACGACCTGCTGACTCGCGAACCGGTCAACAGCCTTGAAGACCTGCAGTCGATGCGCATCCGCGCCACCGGCCAGTTTGCACAAGTGCTGCAGGCGTTCGATATTCCGACCGTATTCCTGCCGGCTGAAGAGCTCTATGTGGGTCTGTCCACCGGCGTGATCGACGGTGCCGTCTACGGTGGCCCGGTCGAATATGAACAGCTGAAGCTTCACGAAGCGGCCAACAACTACACCTTCATGAACATCCTCAACCCGGGCTGGATCGAGACGGCGATCATCAATCAGGACACCTGGGACGGCCTCTCCGAGGAGCATCAGGAGATCCTGCGCGACGGCATCGCACAGTACGCCCAGGATATTCATGAGTGGCTGGAAGAGGGCAATCAGCGCCTTATCGAGGAAAGCGATCTGTTCAACTTCGCATCGCTGTCGGATGAAGATGCCAAGCGCCTGACCGAGGCCGCTCAGACCATCTGGCAGGAAGAAGCCGCCAAGTCCGAGCGCAACGCCAAGGCTATCGACATTCTGGTCAACAACGCTATCGAGAAAGGACGCCTGAGTGAGTAACATCACCCGCTATCTCAGGGTGCAGGATGGCCTTTCCGACCTGGTCGGACTGGCCATCGCCTGGCTGACGCTGGGGATGATCGGCGTACTGCTGTTTGAAGTGGTGGCCCGCTACCTTCTCAACGCCCCCACCATCTGGGGGCATGAGCTGGCGACCATGTTCTTCGGTGCGCTGAGCATCCTGGCGGGAAGCTACACCCTGCGTCACCATGGCCACGTTCGCAGCGACGTCGTCTACGCTCTTTTTCCCCCGCGCGTCCGGGCCTTTTGCGACCTGGTGGTCTTTGGCCTCGGCACGGTGGTGCTCGTTATCTTCTTCAAGATGGCAGTGGAGTTCGCTTATGAATCCTGGCGTATTGGCGAGTTTTCCAATCGCAGCGTCTGGCGTCCGCCGCTCTATCCGATCAAGTCGACCATTGCCGTTGCCGTTGGCCTGCTGATTCTGCAAAGCCTGGCTGAGCTGGTGCGCGCAGCGCTTCGACTGGCGGGCATCAAGTATGAAGACCCGCGCGATGACGAGCTCGACGACACGGCATGAACCCCTCGTTGCCGCGATGAATCACTACCGACATGTCCTCAGCGGCATGTCATTAAAAGGGCTTTTTTATGGCTGAATTTGAGCCCCTGACGATTACCGCCATCATGTTTTTTTCCATGCTGGTGCTGATGGCAATGGGCGCACCGCTGGCCTGGGCACTGATGATTTCCGGCATGGGAAGCGCCTATGTGATGTTCGGAACCGGCGGCCTGGATCTCCTGCTGGCCTCGGCCTATAGCGCCATGGACAACTTCCTGCTGGTCGCCCTGCCCATGTTCATCTTTATGGGTCTGGTGCTCGAACGCTCGGGGATTACCGACGATCTGTTCGAAATGATCCACAAGCTGATGGGCAGTCTGCCTGGCGGCCTTGGGGTCGGCACGGTGCTGATCTGCGCGCTGATTGCCGCCATGGCGGGTGTCTCCGGTGCGGCCACCGTCAGCCTGGGTATCATCGCCCTGCCGGCCATGCTCAAGCGCGGCTATCACAAGCGCCTGGTTACCGGCACCATCATGGCCGGCGGCGCTCTGGGTTTTCTGATTCCGCCCAGCGTGCTGATGATCGTTTACGCCTTTCTGGCACGCGAATCCGTCGGCAAGCTGTTTGCGGCGGGCCTGATGCCCGGGCTGATGCTGGCCGCCATCTATATGGTCTATATCCTGATTCGCTGCCGTCTCAATCCTTCCTTGGGGCCACCTGCTCCGAAGGAAGAGCGCTTCACGTTAAAGGAAAAGCTGGCGTCGCTGCGCCACCTCATCGCACCGGGCATACTCGTGTTCACGGTGCTCGGCTGTATCATCGGCGGCATAACCTCACCTTCCGAGGCCTCCGCGGTGGGAGCAGGCGGCGCTCTGCTGATCGCGGGGCTGCGCGGCAAAGTCAACTGGGGGCTGCTGCGCTACGTCATGCTCAGCACGACCAGAATCACCGGCATGCTGCTGTGGATCGCCATTGCGGCGGTGTTCTTCAGCAAGATCTACATGGGCCTTGGCGCCGGCATGATTTTGTCTGAGATGATCGAGGATTACAGCCTGGCGCCCTACACGGTGATCATCTTCATGCTGATGAGCTTCTTCGTGCTCGGCATGTTTCTGGACGACTTCGCCATCCTGTTCATTACCATTCCGCTCTACGTGCCGATCGTCAACGAGCTCGGTTTTGATACCACCTGGTTTGCCGTCCTGTTCATCCTGAGCATGCAGTCGGCCTACCTGACGCCACCCTTCGGCTACAACCTTTTCTACATGCGCTCGGTGGCGCCCAAGGAGATCACCATCACCGATATCTACCGCTCGGCGCTGCCCTTCGTGGCGCTGCAGGTTCTGGGTCTGGCGCTGATTGTCGCCTTCCCGTCCATTGCACTGTGGCTGCCCGAAACGCTGTTCTAATCCAGCGCCGCAGGCGACGAATAAATAGCCCGGCATCTCCATGCCGGGCTATTTATTAATGCTTGAACAGATCAATTCTGGCCTGCCAATGCGGCAGGAGCACTCACGTTACGGTAATCACGCTGCATTTGGCGGTATGGCTGACCTTCTGAGAGACGCTGCCAAACACCATGCCGCGAATGTTGCCGAGCCCGCGGCTGCCCATGATGATGGCATCGACCCCAAGCGCCTTGGCCTCCGAGGTGATGCGTTCGGCCGGCAGCCCCGCGCGCACGACCTCCTTGACCTCGATATCGTCGAGATTCACGACGCCCCGCGCTCGATCAATCAGCTTGAGCGCTGCTGCGTTCGCCTCCTCGGACAGCCTCTTGCGCTCCGCCTCCGTAATGGGCGCACTGATGCCGCCAATGAACATGCCCATGCCGTCGGGCGGATACTCGGATACGGTCAGCAGGTGGAGCGTCGCGCCAGAGCCGCGGGCCAGATGAGCGGCTACCGCCAGCGCTTTCTCGGCATGGTCCGACCCATCGATGGGTACCAGAATCGTCTTGTACATAAGCGTGCACTTCCCAGGTCAACAATGGAGATCCCTAGCCTACTTTGCTGATGGCCCTGCCGCTAGCCACTCAGGTCACGGTGATCACGCTGCATTTGGCGGTATGGCTGACCTTCTGGGAGACGCTGCCGAATACCATGCCGCGAATGTTGCCAAGCCCACGGCTGCCCATGACAATGGCATCCGCTCCCTGCGCTTCGGCTACCTTGATGATCTGCTCGGCGGGGTGACCGGGACGTACCACCTCCTTGACCTCGATACCCTCGAGCTCCACCGCACTGCGCGCTTGATCGATAAGCTTCTGAGCCGTCTCGCTGATTTCTTCGGTCAGTTTCTTGCGCTCGGCCTCCGGAATAGGCACGTTGACGCCGCCGATGAACACGCCGATGTCATCGGGCGGATACTCGGTCACCGTCAACAGACAAAGCGACGCGCCAGAGCCGCGAGCCAGCTGGACGGCAACCGTCAGCGCCTTTTCCGCATGCGACGAACCATCGATGGGTACCAGGATTGTCTTGTACATAGCCAGACCTCTCAGATCAACAACGTGAAACACTATATAGCCCCGTCATCGCTCGATGCCGGGGCTCTTTAGGTTAGGTGCTGCAAGGGTAAAAGCCTAGGGCTTCATCTCCTCGAAGAACTTCTTCACGCCGTCGAAGAAGCTGGTCTTCTTCGGCGAATGGTGGCTTTTGCTGCCATCCAGGCTTTCCTGGAAGCGGCGCAGCAGGTCTTTCTGCTCGTCGCTGAGCTTGACCGGCGTCTCCACCACCACGCGGCACAGCAGGTCCCCCGCGGGACCGCCGCGCACCGGCTTCACGCCCTTGCCCCTGAGCCGGAACAGCTTGCCGGTCTGGGTCTCGGCGGGAATCTTGAGCTTGACCCGGCCGTCCAGGGTGGGCACTTCGAGCTCGCCGCCCAGGGTGGCGTCGACAAAGTTGATCGGCACTTCGCACTGCAGGTGGCGCCCGTCGCGCTCGAAGATGGGGTGCGGCTTGATCGCTACCTGAACGTAGAGATCGCCGGGCGGGCCGCCGTTGATTCCGGCTTCGCCCTCGCCGCTGAGGCGAATGCGATCGCCGGTGTCCACGCCGGCGGGAATCTTCACCGACAGGGTGCGGGTCTCGCGCACGCGCCCGTCGCCGTTACACTTATGGCACGGCACCTTGATGTGCTGCCCGCTGCCGTGACAGGTGGGACAGGTCTGCTGCACCGCAAAGAAGCCCTGCTGCATGCGCACCTGGCCCATGCCCTGACAGGTCGGACAGGTCTCCTTGCTGGAGCCGGGCTCGGCGCCTTCACCGTCGCAGCGTCCGCACTCCACGTGGCGCGGCACGCGAATGTCGACGCTGGTACCGGCAACGGCGCTTTCAAGATCGAGCTCGAGGTTGTAGCGCAGATCGCTGCCGCGCTGCGGGGCATTGGGATGACGCCGACCGCCACCGCCGAAGATATCGCCAAACACATCGCCGAAGATGTCGCCGAAGCCGCCCGCGCCGGCGCCGCCAAAGCCGCCGCCGGCCTGGCCGTCGACGCCGGCATGACCAAACTGGTCGTATGCCGCGCGCTTCTCGCTGTCGTTCAGCACCTCGTAGGCTTCGGTGATCTCGCGAAACTTCCCGCTCGCGCTGTCATCATCCGGGTTGCGGTCCGGATGGAATCTCTGGGCCAGGCGTCGGTAAGCCCGCTTGATCTCTCTCTGATCGGCTCCGCGATCGACGCCCAGCACCTCGTAATAGTCACGCTTGGACATGAGTCTGTCCGCCTCCGTAGCGACGCTGTACAAACACCAACGCGGGAGGCAGGCCCCCGCGCTGGCGTCGTCCGTGATTCAGACGTCGTGGTTTACTGCTTCTTCTGGTCGTCGTTGACTTCTTCATATTCGGCGTCGACCACATCGTCGTCCTGCTGGGCGCCCGCGTCCTGGGCACCGCCTTCGGCCTGCCCCGCCTCGGGCTGCTCGGCGTAGAGTTTCTGAGCCAGATTGCCGGAGGCTTCGGTCAGGGCGTCGAGCTTGGACTGGATCGCGTCCTTGTCGTCGCCCTTGAGCGCCTCCTCGAGCTCGGACGCCGCCGTCTCGACGGCCTGCTTGTCCGCGTCGCTGGCCTTGTCGCCGGCCTCTTCCAGGGTCTTGCGCGCGGCGTGCACCATGCCGTCGGCCTGGTTGCGCAGCTGGACAAGCTCTTCGAACTTCTTGTCCTCCTCGGCGTGCGCCTCGGCATCGCGCTCCATCTGCTCGATCTCCTCCTCGGTGAGACCGCTGGAGGCCTTGATCACGATGGACTGCTCCTTGCCGGTGGCCTTGTCCTTGGCGGAGACGTTGAGGATACCGTTGGCGTCGAGATCAAACGATACCTCGATCTGCGGCATGCCGCGCGGCGCCGGCGGAATGTCGGCGAGATCGAACCGACCCAAGGACTTGTTCTGCGCCGCCTGCTTGCGCTCACCCTGCAGCACGTGAATGGTCACGGCCGTCTGGTTGTCGTCCGCGGTGGAGAAGGTCTGGGTCTTCTTGGTCGGAATGGTGGTGTTTTTCTCGATCAGCGGCGTCATCACGCCACCCAGGGTCTCGATGCCCAGGGTCAGCGGGGTGACGTCGAGCAGCAGCACGTCCTTGACGTGGCCGCCCAGCACGCCGCCCTGAATGGCGGCACCCACGGCCACGGCTTCATCCGGGTTGACGTCCCTGCGCGCCTCCTTGCCGAAGAAATCGGCCACCTTGGCCTGAACCAGCGGCATGCGCGTCTGACCGCCGACCAGAATGACGTCGTTGATCTCGGACGCGGACAGGCCGGCATCCTTCAGCGCGGTCTGGCACGGCTTCAGCGACTTGGCCACCAGCTCTTCCACCAGCGACTCCAGCTTGGCCCGGGTCACCTTGACATTCAGGTGCTTGGGGCCGGTGTTGTCGGCGGTGATGTAGGGCAGGTTGACGTCGGTTTGCTGGGCGCTGGACAGCTCGATCTTGGCTTTCTCGGCCGCTTCTTTGAGGCGCTGCATGGCCAGCTTGTCGCCGGACAGATCCATGCCGCTGTCGGCCTTGAACTGGTCGACCAGATAGTTGATCAGCTTGAGGTCGAAGTCTTCACCGCCCAGGAAGGTGTCGCCGTTGGTGGCCAGCACCTCGAACTGGGTCTCGCCGTCCACGTCGGCCACTTCGATGATCGAGATATCGAAGGTGCCGCCACCCAGGTCATAGACCGCGATGGTGGTGTCGCCGCGCGACTTGTCCATGCCGTAGGCCAGCGCCGCCGCGGTGGGCTCGTTGATGATGCGCTTGACGTCGAGTCCGGCGATGCGACCAGCGTCCTTGGTCGCCTGACGCTGGCTGTCGTTGAAGTAGGCCGGCACCGTAATGACCGCTTCGGTGACGTTTTCACCGAGATAGTCCTCGGCGGTCTTCTTCATCTTCTTGAGAATTTCGGCGCTGACCTGCGGCGGCGCCAGCTTGTTGCCCTTCACTTCAACCCAGGCATCACCGTTGTCGGCCTTGGTGATGGTATAGGGCACCATCTGGATGTCCTTCTGGACGACATCGTCGTCGAAGCGACGGCCGATCAGGCGCTTGATGGCATAAACGGTATTTTCAGGGTTGGTGACCGCCTGGCGCTTGGCCGACTGGCCCACCAGAATCTCGCCGTCCTCGGTGTAGGCGATGATAGATGGTGTCGTGCGCCCGCCTTCGGCGTTCTCGATCACCTTGGGCTGATCGCCATCCAGAACGGCCACACAAGAGTTGGTGGTCCCCAAGTCAATACCAATGATGCGTCCCATAGGAACTCCTCGAATTAGTCTTGCTGATGTCTAGTTACTTGTAACGTTTCCCGCCGGATTGCTTTGTATCTGGGGGGTTCTCGACGGCTTTTCAAGGGACCGGAGAACCTTTTCGCCAGTCTCTTGGGCCACGGCGATCAGCCCGCCGCCTGGCTGACCACTACCATGGCCGGCCGCACCAGCCGGCCGTTGAGCACATAGCCTTTCTGGATCACGTCCATCACCGAGTTCGGATCGAGCTCGGGATTGGGCACCGTGGCCACGGCCTCGTGGTACTCCGGATCGAAGGGCTCGCCGTGCGGATCCACTGCCTCGACGCCGAACTTGCCGAGCACGTCGAGCTGCAGCTTCAGCGTCATGGCCACGCCTTCGCGGTGCGCGTCGGAGCCGTCCTGCATGGCTTCCAGCGCCTTTTCCAGGCTGTCGACCACCGGCAGCAGCTCCTTGACGAACTTTTCCAGCGCAAACTTGCGCGCCTTGCTCGCTTCCTGTTCGGCACGGCGGCGCACGTTCTGCGCCTCGGCGGCGGCACGCAGCGCCTGGTCCTTGGCCTCGGCGAGTTCCTGCTCAAGCTCCTCGACGCGCGCGGCCAGCACGTCGGCTTCGGGGTTGTCCGATTCATCAAATGCCACGCTGGCGTCGTCGTCGGCCTCCACGGCCGCATCGATAACGTCCTGCGGATCATCTTCGATAACCGCCGGCTCAACCTGCGGCTCGGCTTCCTCTTGCTGGCGAGCGAGCTCGTCGTCCAGCGGGGTCTGCGAATCTCTAGCCATGCGTTTCTCCTGAATGACATTCGACGACTGCTTATCGTCGGCAGGATGGTGTCAAGGGTGATAAGGGCGCGTTTGCGGTGTATATGGGGATGGCCTCGTCGAACTCAAGGCATCCACGCTTGCCCGTTAAAAATGGGTGCGTTGTTGGCGCCCTTCAACTACTGTATAAAAGAACAAGCCACTGAATAGATACCCAGCCCTCAGGATCACCCCGGGGAGGCCCCATGCTGACCGAGCTAGCCATTTGCAACTTCGCGATCGTCGACCACCTTGAGCTCGAGCTCGAGGGCGGCATGACCGCCATTACCGGTGAAACCGGCGCCGGCAAGTCCATCCTGCTGGGCGCGCTGAGCCTGTGCCTGGGCGAGCGGGCCGATGCCGGCAGCGTGCGCCACGGCTGCGAACGGGCCGACCTCAGCGCGCGCTTCGACATCTCCGCGCTGCCAGGCGCTCGAGCCTGGCTGGCGCGGCGCGAACTGCCCGCCGATGACTGCCTGCTGCGCCGCGTGGTCACCCGGGCCGGTCGCTCCAGGGCCTGGATCAACGGCCAGCCGGCCACCATCGCCGATCTCAAGGCGATCGGCGAACACCTGATCGAGATTCACGGTCAGCACGCTCATCAGGCGCTGCTGCACGAAGACACCCACCTGCGCCTGCTGGACGACTTCGCCGGCCACGGCGAGGCCGTCGCGGCCATGGCCAGCACCTTCCAGCAGTGGCAGGAAGCCAGGCGCCGTCTCAGCCGCCTGGCCGATGACGGCGACGAGATACGCGCGCGCCGCCAGCTGCTGCACTACCAGGTCGAGGAGCTCGATCAGCTGGCGCTGGCCGACGGCGAGAACCGCCGCCTGGAAGAAGAGCAGGAAGCGCTGGCCCACGCCGAAGAGCGCCTGCGCGAGGCCCAGTTTGCCGTAAGCTGCTGCGACGGCGACGCCCAGGGAGAGCACGGCGGCGCGCTGTCCCTGCTGCAGCAGGCCGTCAACCACCTTTCGCCGCTGCCGGGCAGCGATCGCGGCAGCCTGGCCGAAGCGCTGACCATGCTGCGCGATGCCTGCATTCATATCGAGGAAGCCAGCCGCGAGCTGAGCCACTTCGCCGCCGGCGTGGAGCTCGATCCCGAGCGCCTGACCTGGGTCGAAGAGCGCCTCGGCGAAGCGCACCGCATCGCGCGCAAGCACCACGTCTCAGCGGACGAGCTGCCGGCGCTTCACCAGCGGCTGGCCGATGAGCTTGCCGAGCTGGACGGCGGAGACGGCGCCCTGGACGAGCTGGCCGCCCAGGCCGCCGACCTCGAGACCCGCTGGCACGAACAGGCCTCTGCCATCAGCGCCGCGCGCTCAAGCGCCGCGCACCGTCTGGGCAGAGAAGTACAGGATCAGCTGGCCTTCCTGGCCATGGGCAAGGCGCGCTTCGAGGTAGAGCTGGAGCCACGCTCCCGGCCGGCGGCGGAAGGGCTCGACCGCGCCCGCTTCCTGATCAGCGCCAATCCGGGCCAGCCCGCCCGCCCCCTGGCCAAGGTGGCGTCCGGCGGCGAGCTGTCGCGCATCAGCCTGGCCATCCAGGTGGTCGCCGCCCAGCACTCGACCATCCCCAGCCTGGTATTTGACGAAGTGGACGTGGGAGTCTCCGGCGCCACCGCCGAAGTGGTGGGCCAGCTGCTGCGCCGCCTGGGCGAGGGCGGCCAGGTCATGACCGTCACCCACCTGCCGCAGGTTGCCGCCCAGGCCCATCAGCATCTGCACATTTCCAAACAGGCCGACGACGAGGACACCCAGACCCAGATGGCACTGCTCGACGAAGCGGGCCGGGTGGGCGAGCTGGCGCGCATGCTCGGCGGCATGACGCTGACCGACCAGACCCTGGCGCATGCCAGGGAAATGCTCGGCGCAAGCCAGCGCCCAGCGCATTGATGAATGCAACAAGGCCACGGTGATGAGCCGTGGCCTTGTTGATAGATAGCTGTTGCAGCTGGCTTATTTTCTGATCGGCGCGTCCTGGCGGGTCGTCTTCGAGCCCCTGCGCCGCACGTACAGCACTAGGGCATGGTCGACCAGCTCGAAGTCGTGCTCTTCGGCGATCTCCTGCTGACGCCTCTCGATGGTCTCGTCCTGAAACTCGAAGATCTCGCCGCTGTCCAGGCAGACGATATGGTCGTGATGCTCTTCTCGTGTCAGCTCGAAAATGGCGTGGCCGCCATCGAAGTTGTGTCGCGTCACGAGCCCGGCCGCTTCAAACTGGGTCAAGACGCGATAGACCGTAGCCAGACCCACATCATCCCCGGCATCCAGCAATGTCTTGTAGACATCCTCGGCGCTCAGGTGGTGAACTCCGCTGGCTTCTTCGAGAATATGCAGGATCTTGACGCGTGGCAGGGTCACCTTAAGACCAGCGTTGCGCAACTCTTGATTCTGGTCGTTCATGATTGCTCTTCGCAGTATCGGATAGGGTCGGTTATGATCAGCCAACCTACGATAGTGAAGAACAGACGCAAATGCAAAAGTTGACCAGAATCATCATCCTTTCCATCGCGGTCATGCTAATCAGCGGCTGCAGCTACTTCGGCGTCTACAAGCGCGACCTGGCCCAGGGCAACTTGGTCACCGGCGAGATGGCCAGCCAGCTCCAGCCGGGCATGACGCGCCAGCAGGTGGTTAACCTGATGGGCTCTCCCCTGCTGGAGTCGCCCTTCGACGCCAGCGAATGGGACTATCTCTATCGCCTCGACAAGGCCTATGGCGGCATCGAACAGCGTCGCCTGACGCTGACCTTCAATGGCAACCAGCTGGCCAGCATCGAGCGCTACGGTGATTTTTCCGCGCCGCCGACCTTGATCGAGGAGCGCGGCATCGGCCCGTCGAGCCGCGGCAGGCGTGAGGGCACCCTGCTGGACAGCCTGCAAAGCAAGGACTAGCGGCCCTGTCGTTGCCTTTGCGCGCGGGCCTGCCGGGCCGCCTTGGGGTC
The DNA here is from genome assembly GCA_035459605.1 of Halomonas sp. Lineage (GTDB taxonomy): Bacteria > Pseudomonadota > Gammaproteobacteria > Pseudomonadales > Halomonadaceae > Halomonas. Next base: position 11,186 of record DATHXP010000221.1, read on the forward strand.
TATCTTTAGCAGTCGATAGACCTCGACCCGGTCGCCGTCGCGCAAGGGCTCTCTGTCGGGATCTTTCACCAGCTTGCCGAAGATACCCAGGCTGGCCTCCACAAAGGCTTTGGGCGGCAGCTGCGGGAAGTGCGCATCCAGGCGCGCCATGGCGACCGCCTGGCGCGGCGTCGTGCCTTCAGGCACCTGAAGTTCGACGATACGCTGCCGCTCGGGCAGCGCATAGGCCACCTCGACCGTGATCAGCTCAGCTTCATCGGCCATTGGCTTGGCTAGCGCCCGTACAGCTGATCGGCCCGGCGCGTAAAGGCATCCACCAGCTGCCCGGCCACCTGCTGAAACAGCTTGCCAAATGCCATCGCCAGCAGGCGGTTGGCAAACTCGAACTCAAGCTCCAGGCTGACGCGGCAGATGTTTTCGCCCAGCGGCGTAAACAACCAG
>DATHXP010000222.1:0-7247 GCA_035459605.1 Halomonas sp.
AATCTCCCGCTCGGCGACAGTGTGAGAGCCTTTTCAGTACTACCGGCGCAGAAATTCCAGGTTTGGTTTGTTCCACTCGCTTCCCCGCGCTGACTGAATACGGATTTGGCTCTTGCCGCGGTAACAGCATCTGCTTTCATCACATCGCCAACGCGCAGCACGGCGGCGGCGGCGAAGTCTTTGCCACTGAAGACGATCCAGCCGTTTTTCCAGTCGGTCTTGCTGCCGCAGCCCATGTTGCCGTCCTCGTCCAGCGCCATGGAACAGACGCTGACGTCACCGCCAGTCGTCACGGCTTCGCTGCGCGCATAGGAGAGCGCCTGCTTGAGGGAGCGGATGTCGCCGTTGACGCGATGGGACTCGATGAGCCCTTGCCACGCCGGGGCGCCGGCGGCCGCAATGATGGCCAGCACCAAGATGGTGACAAGCAGCTCGATCAGCGTAAAGCCGTCCTGGCGGTAGACTCTGTCATCCATGACGCTATGCCACCTTTCAATAAAGCGCTGCTCAAGTCTTACGCAGCACCCCTCATGGAACAATAGCAGCTTATCGCCCAGGCGGGGGCGCCCAAATATAAACTAGCTTTAACGCTTTATTGATCGCTGGCTATGACGCTCTTGCGCAGCTCCGGCGGCATGGAGAAGGTAATGGTCTCTTCACGCCCGGCAAGCTCGCTGGGCGCCTCGGCGCCCAGCGCCTGCAAGCGCTCGACGACCCCTTTCACCAGCACTTCGGGGGCGCTGGCGCCCGCGGTGACGCCAATCGAGCTCACGCCGTCGAGCCAGGCCAGCTGCACCTGCTCGGCGCTGTCGATCAGATAGGCCGGCGTGCCGACCCGTTCGGCCAGCTCGCGCAGGCGGTTGGAGTTGGAGCTGTTGGGGCTGCCGACCACCAGCACCAGGTCGCACGCGTCGGCCAGGCCGCGCACCGCGTCCTGGCGGTTCTGGGTGGCGTAGCAGATATCGTCCTTGCGCGGCCCTTCAATGCCGGGGAAGCGCTCGCGCAGAGCATCGATCACCCTGGCGGTGTCATCCATGGAGAGCGTGGTCTGGGTCACGTAGGCCAGTTTCGTGGCGTCCTCGACCTCCAGCGCCCTCGCATCGGCCTCGTTCTCGACCAGGTAGATGCGCCCGCCGTGAGAGGCGTCGAAACGCCCCATGGTGCCTTCCACTTCGGGGTGGCCGGCGTGACCGATCAGCACGCAGTCGTAGCCGCGCCGCGCATAGCGCAGCACTTCCATATGCACCTTGGTAACCAGCGGGCAGGTGGCGTCGAAGACGCGCAGCCCGCGCCGCGCCGCCTCCTCCTGCACGGCGCGCGACACGCCGTGGGCGGAAAATATCACGATGGCGTCGTCGGGCACCTCGTCCAGCTCCTCAACGAAGATCGCGCCGCGCTCGCGCAGGCTGTCGACCACAAAACGATTGTGCACCACCTCATGGCGCACGTAGATGGGCGGCTCGAACACGTCCAGCGCCCGGTTGACGATCTCGATGGCCCGGTCGACACCGGCACAGAAGCCACGGGGATTGGCCAGTTTGACTTGCATGTTTGCCTCGCCTCGATGCCTCGGCATCGCTTGTTATAAGGAAAACGAAACGTCAGGGGTTCGAGCGCCACAGGTGAACCTGTGGCGCTCCTCAGTGCGTGGTCGCCGGCTTGACCTCGATGATCTCGACCTCGAAGGTCAGGGTGCGCCCCGCCAGCGGATGATTGAAGTCGACTTCGACCTGGTGTTCATCGACGGACTTGATCACCCCCGGCAGCTCGCCGCCACCCACGTCGGAAAACGACATCACCATGCCCTCTTCGGGTGTTTCGCTCTCGAACTGATCGCGCGACATCGTCTGCACGTTCTGGGGATTGTGCTGGCCAAAGCCATGCTCGGGGCTGACCTCGAAGGTGTCTGATTCGCCGGCCCCCATGCCCTTGAGATGGCGCTCGAACCCCGGCGGCAGGTTGCCGTCGCCCACTTGGAAGGTGGCCGGCGACTTGTCGCGGGTGCTGTCGAGCTCGGTGCCATCTTCAAGCTTCAGGGTGAAGTGAAGGGTCACTTCCATGCCGTCGCCGATGCGATGGCCAGCTGTGTGAGAATCACTCATGGGTGTCTCCGTCACTATTGAACAGTGCGATGCGCGTTGAATACAGGATAGCGCACGCTGCAATGACGCTACTCTTGACGCCTGGCCCGGCGGCGCTCGCCAAACAGCGACTCCCAGATCAGGCCAATTGCGCCCAGGGTAATGGCGATATCCGCCACGTTGAAGGCCGGGTAGTACCAGCCGGCCAGGTGGAACGACAGAAAGTCGACCACGTAGCCGTGCACCAGGCGGTCGTAAAGATTGCCCAGCGCCCCGCCGATGATCAGCGCCAGCGACGCGCCCAGCAGCTTTTCGACAGCGCGCAGCCGGCTGATCCACACGGTCAGACCGATGCTGGCGCCCGCGGCGATGGCGGCAAACAGCCAGCGCTGCCAGCCGGGATGGTCGGCAAGAAAGCTGAACGCCGCGCCGGTGTTGTGCAGCAGCGTGAGGTTGAAAAACGCCAGCACCTCCTGCGGCTGGGCATAGTCAAGCCAGTGTGAGGCCACGGCCTTGGTTGCCAGGTCCAGCACAGTGACCGCGGCGGCCAGCCACAGCCAGCGCAACGGCTGGCGCATGGGGGCCACCTTTGCCCCCTGCGCGGACTCCTTTTGCGCCCCGTGCTTTTCAGTCATGGTGGTCTTGTGCCTTCCCGCCTCACGCATAGCGGCGCGTCTCGCCGGGGCCGTCCGGCAGGTTGCTCACGCAGCGGCCGCACAGGTCGTCGTGGCCGGCATGCTGGCCGACATCCGGGCGGTGGTGCCAGCAGCGCTCGCACTTGGTGTACTCGCTGGTCACTACGGCAACTTTCAGGCCGTCCAGTTCCGTGGTCTCGGCGCTTCCAGCGTTCTCCAGCGGCGCCAGATGCACCTCGCTGGTCAGCATCACGAAGCGCAGCTCGTCGCCCAGCGCCTCCAGGGTGGCGCGCAGGGCGTCGTCGACATACAGCGTCACCTCGGCGGCCAGGCTGCCCTTGATGATCTTGGCGTTGCGCGCGTCTTCCAGGCACTTGTTGACCGCCTGCTTGACGTTGAGCACGCGCTCCCAGTATTCGCGCCCCATGCTGGCGTTTTCAGCCAGGGTGCCAAGCCCGACGTAGTACTCCTCGAGCAGCACGCTGTCGGCGCGGGGGCCGGGAATGTGCTCGAAGATCTCCTCGGCGGTGAAGCTCAGTATCGGCGCCACCCAGCGCGACAGCGCCTGCACCACGTGATAGAGCGCGGTCTGGGCGCTGCGCCGCGCCGCCGAATCCGCCTGGGTGGTGTACTGGCGATCCTTGATCACATCCAGATAGAAACTGCCCAGCTCCCGGGCGCAGAAACCGTGCACCTGCTGGTAGACGTCGAGAAAGCGGTACTCTTCATAGGCTTTCTGGATGCGCGCCTGCAGCTGGGCGGCGCGATCCACCACCCACTGATCCAGCGCCAGCATGTCATCGAAGGCCAGCGCATCGCGCTCGGGATCAAAGCCGTTGAGGTTGGCCAGCAGAAAGCGCGAGGTGTTGCGGATGCGACGGTAGACGTCGGCCGTGCGCTTGAGGATCTGGTCGGACACCGCCATCTCGCCGGAATAGTCGGCGGAGGCCACCCACAGGCGCAGAATATCGGCGCCCAGCTTGTTCATTACCTCCTGCGGTGCGACCACGTTGCCCAGCGACTTGGACTGCTTGCGGCCCTTTTCGTCCACGGTAAAGCCGTGGGTCAGCAGCTGGCGATACGGGGGGTGCCCGTCGATAGCCGAGCCGGTCAGCAGCGACGAGTGGAACCAGCCGCGATGCTGGTCGGAACCCTCCAGGTACAGGTCCGCCAGCGGCCCCTGCTCGTGTCCGTGGGGGTGTGAGCCGCGCAGCACGTGGTAATGGGTGGTGCCGGAATCGAACCACACGTCCAGGGTGTCGGTGACCTTGTCGTAGCTGTCGGCCTCGTCGCCCAGCAGCTCGGCGGGGTCGAGGCGGAACCAGGCGTCGATGCCCCCGGCCTCGACGCGCCTGGCAGCCTCTTCCATCAGCTCGAGGGTGCGCGGATGCAGCTCGCCGCTTTGCTTGTGCAGGAAGAACGGGATCGGCACGCCCCAGTTGCGCTGCCGCGAGATGCACCAGTCCGGGCGATTGGCGATCATGGCATGCAGCCGCGCCTTGCCCCAGGCCGGAGTAAAAGCGGTGGCCTCGACGCCTTCCAGCGCTTTCTCGCGCAGGCTGCGCCCGTCGTGGCCGACGATGTCCATGCCGACAAACCACTGGGCGGTGGCGCGGTAGATCACCGGCGTCTTGTGCCGCCAGCAGTGCATGTAGCTGTGGGTGATGGTGTGGTGCGCCATCAGGGCATCGACTTCATCGAGCTTGGCAACAATCTGCAGGTTGGCCTTCCAGATCATCTGCCCGCCGAAAAACGGCAGATCGTCGGCATAGACGCCGTCGCTGCCCACCGGGCTTTCGATCTCGTCAAAGCTCATGCCGTGGGCGCGACAGGTATTGAAGTCGTCGACGCCGTAGGCGGGAGACGAGTGGACGATCCCGGTGCTGCCCACCTCAGACTCCACGTAGTCGGCCAGATAGACCGGCGAGCGACGCGCGTAGAAGGGGTGATCGAACTCGATCAGCTCCAGCCGCTCGCCGCTGGCGGTGGCAATGATGTCGCCCTCCAGGCCAAAGCGCGCCAGACAGCTCTCGACCAGCTCTTCAGCCAGCAGCAGCAGGCGGCTGCCTACGTCGACCAGCGCGTAGGTAAACTCGGGGTGCACGTTGAGCGCCTGGTTGGCGGGAATGGTCCAGGGCGTGGTGGTCCAGATCACCACCGCGGCGGGCTTGGCAAGCGAGGTCAGGCCAAAGGCCTCGGCCAGCTTCTCGGGCTCGGCGCAGGGGAAGGCCACGTCGATGGCGTCGGACTGCTTGTCGGCGTACTCGACCTCGGCTTCGGCCAGCGCCGAGCCGCAGTCGAAGCACCAGTTGACCGGCTTGAGCCCCTTGAACACGTAGCCGCCCTTGACCATCTCGGCCAGGGCGCGGATCTCGCCGGCCTCGTTGGCAAAGTCCATGGTGCGGTAAGGGTGCGCCCAGTCGCCGAGCACGCCCAGGCGGATGAAGCCCTGGCGCTGCTCGTCGATCTGCTCGGCCGCATACTCGCGGCACAGGGCACGGGCGCGCTGCGGCTCCAGGTGCTTGCCGTGGATGGTCTCGACCTTGTGCTCGATGGGCAGGCCGTGACAGTCCCAGCCCGGCACGTAAGGGGCATCGAAGCCCGCCAGGTTCTTGGACTTGACGATGATGTCCTTGAGGATCTTGTTGAGCGCGTGACCAATATGAATGCTGCCGTTGGCATAGGGAGGGCCATCGTGGAGCACGAACAGCTCACGACCGGCTCGCTCCTTGCGCAGGCGATGGTAAATCTCCATCTGTTGCCACTGCTCCAGCCGCACGGGCTCACGCTTGGGCAGCATGCCGCGCATGGGAAATTCGGTTTCTGGCAGATTCAGAGTGTGTTTGTAGTCGCTCATAGTCCAGGAGGTCAGCCGTCGTCGTGGTCGGCGGGCTTGCCCGCCGAGGAATCGGAAGTCGCGGCCTCGCGCGCCAGCGGCGCCGATGCCAGAGGAAGAAAGTCTTGTGCAGCGCGGGCATCGGCAAACAGGCGTCGCGCCCGCTGCTGGTCGCGCCGAATCTGCGCGCGCAGCGCATCCAGCCCGTCAAACTTCATTTCGCCGCGCAGCTTGGCGCAGGGCAGCACCGACAGGCGCTGGCCGTAGAGGTCGCCGTCGAAGTCGAACAGGTGCACCTCGAGCATCGGCCGCTCGCTGCCCACGGTGGGTCGCCAGCCGATATTCATCACGCTGTCGAAGCGCTGCCCGTCTGACAGTTCAGTAATGGCGGCATAGACGCCCTGCAGCGCCAGAGGGCGCAGCGGCAGGGGCAGATTGGCGGTGGGCACGCCGATGGTGCGACCGAGCTGGCGGTCACGCACCACGCGCCCGCTCAGCCAGTAGGGGCGCCCCAGCATACGTGCCGCCTGAGCGAAATTGCCGCTGGCCAGCAGGGTGCGCACGCGGGAGCTGGACACGCGCTCGCCATCCAGCAGAAAAGTGCAGGTATGCTCGACCGTAAAGTCGAGGCTGGCGCCCGCCCGCTGCAGCAAGGCAAAATCGCCGCGGCGATCACAGCCGAAGCGGAAGTCATCGCCCACCACCAGATGGCGCACGCCAAGCCCTTCGACCAGCACCCGCTCGATGAACTCATCGGCGGTCAGGCTGCGCAGGGCGTCATTGAACGGCAGGCACAGCACCCGATCGACGCCGTGGTCGCCCAGCAGCTGCAGCTTGTCGCGCAGCCGGCTCAGCCGCGGCGGCGCCTGATCACCGTCGAAAAACTCGCGCGGCTGGGGCTCGAACACCACCACGCAGATCGGCAGCTCCAGCGCGCGCGCCCGCGCGCGCATCTGCTCGAGAATCGCCTGATGGCCGCGATGTACCCCGTCAAAATTGCCGATGGTCGCCACGCAGCCGCGATGCGCGTCGCGCAGATTGTGCAGTCCTCGGATCAGTTGCATAGGCGTCATCGCCAAGTTGATAAATGGAAAGCTGCCAACTAGCTGCCAACTAAATGGTGCGGACAAGAAACCAAGCAAAGGGCTCAATTATAACGGACCGCGTGCAGCTTGACAGCCGGCCCGCTCTGGCCATCAGCGCACAGCTTGCAGCGAGCACCGTCAATTGGCGATGCGAAAGTGCCTCAGGCGCACACCCAGGATCCCCAGCCAGGCAAAATATAGCGCCGCGCCAGCAACCACCAGCGTCATCAGCCAGCCCACCCGGGTCCACAGCGGCCAGCCCAGCCACCGATGCCAGTCGGGTGACAGCCAGCTCAGCCCAGCGCCCATCAGCGCGCAGCCACCCAGCAGCTGCAGGCCGTAGCGCTTCCAACCGGGCTGGAAGACCAGCACGCCCTCGCGGCGCAGCAGCCAGCCGAGCAGGCCGGCATTGAGAAACGCCGATAGCGCCGTGGCCAGCGCCAGCCCGGCATGGGCCAGCGGCCAGATCAGAATCAGGTTGAAGACCATGTTGGCCACCATGGCCACGATGCCAACCTTTACCGGCGTTCGGGTGTCCTGGCGCGCGAAGAACCCCGGCGCCAGCACCTTGATCAGCATGAAAGCCACCAGGCCCACCGAATAGGCGCGC
>DATHXP010000223.1:0-4866 GCA_035459605.1 Halomonas sp.
CCGCGGGAGGCACGGCGCCCAAGGACTTCCTGAAGCCTGGGGTTGGCCATCAACCATAGATGGACCTGAGCGCCTGGGACTCTACATATACCTACAAAGTATAGGCAAGCTATAGCACACTGGTCATGCTGAACACGTCACAAAATCAGACATACTGAATTGGTAAAGAGGACTCAATGACAAACGTTTTAGCCGACAAAAACGAAGTGTCAAAGAGCTCTGAAAAGAGCCGAGAAGAGAGCGACTTGCTAGGAGATCGCAACGTTCCTGCTGATGCTTACTACGGTATTCAGACTATGCGGGCGATGGAGAATTTTCGTCTTACTGACGTGCCCCTCTCCCACTACCCACCACTGGTGAGCGCATTAGCAATGGTCAAACAGGCCGCCGCTGAAGCCAACCACCACCTCGATCACCTGCCTTCTACTCGCTTCAAGGCAATTTCCATGGCCTGTCAGGCTATAATTAACGGCCAGCATCATGATCAGTTTGTGGTCGACATGATCCAGGGTGGCGCCGGCACCTCGACCAACATGAATGCCAACGAAGTTATCGCCAATCTGGGGCTGGAGCTTCTTGGCCACGCCAAGGGCGACTATCAGCATCTGCATCCCAACAACGACGTCAATATGGCGCAGTCGACCAACGACGCCTACCCCACGGCGATTCGCCTCGGACTGCTGTTGGGTCATGATACTCTGCTCGATAGCCTCGCGGCGCTCAGTAGTGCCTTTGCCGCCAAGGGCCAGGAATTTGCCAAGGTACTGAAGATGGGCCGCACCCAGCTGCAGGATGCTGTGCCCATGACCCTGGGGCAGGAGTTTCAGGCCTTCGCCACCACTCTTGACGAGGACCTGAATCGACTCACCCAGCAGGTGCCCGCGCTACTGTGCGAGGTCAACCTCGGTGGCACGGCGATTGGCACCGGCATCAACGCTGATCCGCGCTACCAGCAGCTGGCGGTGGAGCGACTGGCGGCCATCAGCGGTCAGCCGCTCAAGCCTGCTCAGGACTTGATCGAGGCCACCTCCGACATGGGGGACTTCGTGCTGGTCTCGGGCATGCTCAAGCGCCTGGCGGTCAAGCTGTCCAAGATCTGCAACGACCTGCGTCTGCTCTCCAGCGGGCCGCGCACCGGCTTCAACGAGATCAACCTGCCGGCGCGCCAGCCGGGCAGCTCGATAATGCCCGGTAAGGTTAATCCGGTGATTCCCGAAGCGGTGAACCAGGTGGCCTTCGAGGTGATCGGTAATGACCTGGCGCTGACCCTGGCTGCCGAGGGCGGGCAGTTGCAGCTCAACGTTATGGAGCCGTTGATTACCTACAAGCTATTCGACTCCGTACGCCTGCTGACTCGTGCCATGGATATGCTGCGCGAGTACTGTGTGGACGGCATCACCGCCAACGAGGCGCACTGTCGCGCGCTGGTGGAGCACTCCATTGGCCTGGTGACTGCGCTTAACCCCTACATCGGCTACGACAATGCCACGCGCATTGCCCAGCAGGCACTGGCCACCGATGCTGAGGTGCTGGAGCTGGTGCGCCAGGAGGGTCTGCTGGACGAAGAGACCCTATCCGACGCCCTGCATCCGGACAGCATGACCGCTCCGCGCCTGGTTACTCCACGTTCTTGATGGGGTTCGCAACCGTCGGAGTAGGCTCACCGAGTCCACGTCTCCCGCCTGGGAAAGGCTACGTGCCGACGGGTATCGCCAGGGCGATCGCGCATTGTCAGTGTCCACTCCTTACTCTATAGTAAGGAAAATGAAAAATTGAAGGATTGTTTTATGACAACTTCAACGCTTACTTCCAAAGGACAGGTAACGATTCCTGCCCAGGTTCGAGCCTCGCTAGGGGTCGGCGCCGGAGACCGAATAGAGTTCGTGGAGGTTGAAAAAGGCAAGTTCACCATCCTGGCGGTCAATCGCCCTGTTCAGGAGCTCAAAGGTATGATTCGCAAGCCAAAAAGGCCTGTGAGTATCGAGGAAATGAACGACGCAATCACACGGCAAGGAGCAGGCTCGAAATGATCGGCCTGGATACCAACGTGGTCGTTCGCTACGTGGCTCAGGACGACCCGCAGCAGTCGCCCAAGGCCACGGCAATGATCGAATCCCTTTCCGCGGACGAGCCTGGCTTTATTACGATGGTGTCGATGGTGGAATTGGTGTGGGTACTGCAAAGCTGTTATCAGGCCACGAAGGAAGAAGTCGTCGACGTTCTCGAAACCATTCTGAGAACGCGAGAACTGGTCGTCGAGCAAGCGGAAATCGTTTGGCAAGCCTTACGGCGCTTCGGCGGTGCCAAGGCAGACTTCGCTGATTGCCTGATCGAACGCTGTGCCAGCGCGGCCGGATGCCCCCATATGGTGACGTTCGACAAGCAGGCTGCCAACACCGCTGGCATGCGTCTACTCAACTGACAAGCACGAAAAGAATTCTCGGGCTATCGCACGGTGTTGTCAGGCATGACCCTCAATCCCGCATCTCAAGGTGTTCCCCTCACCATCGGCTTCGTGCTGCTGCATCGCTTTACCCTGATGCCCTTCGCCGCCTTCGTCGACTGCCTTCGCCTGGCCGCCGACGAGGGCGACCGTAGCCGGCAGCTGCGCTGTCGCTGGACCTTCATGGCCAGCAACAGTGAGGCGGTGCTCTCCAGCAGCGGTGCGGCCATTTCGCCCTGTGAGCCTTTCAGCAACCCGAGAGAGTTCGACTATATCGTGGTCGTGGGGGGCGTTCAGGCGGAGGGCGATCCGCAGGATAGCGCTGCCCTGGCCTACCTGCGTGAGGCGGCCGGTGCCGGGGTTCCACTGGTGGGGCTGTGTACTGGGGTGTTCGCGCTGATCCAGGCTGGCCTTATGAAGGGGCGGCGTTGCTGCGTCAGCTGGTATCACCACCGCGACCTGGTCCAGCGGTTTCCGGCCATCGAGCCGGTGGCCGACCGACTGTTTATCGATGACGGAGACCGGCTCACCTGTGCCGGCGGTGCGGCGGCGGCCGACCTGGCGGCCTATCTGATCGAGCGTCACCAGGGCAAGGCCTGGGCCATGAAGAGCCTCAACATCATGCTCCTCGACGAGGCCCGGGCCGGAACTCACCCTCAGCCCCAGCCGGTGGTGTTCGGCAAGATCGAGGATCGGCTGGTTCGCCGCGCCATTGCGGTGCTCGAGCAGCACCTGGGGGAGGCACTGCCGATGGAGGCGCTGGCCGAGCGAGTTGGCACCTCGCGCCGCAACCTGGAGCGGCGATTCCGCGCTACGCTTGGCGTCAGTCCGCTCAAGTTCTCCCGGGATCTGCGCCTGCGTTACGGCCTCTGGCTGCTGCACTACACCGGCAAGAGCATCACCGAGATCGGCGAGCGCTGCGGCTTTGCCGATACCGCCCACTTCTCGCGCCACTGCCGCACGGCCTTCGGCGCGACGCCGTCGGAGATGCGCAAGCGTGCCGGTGAGCCGGGTAATGACCGGGTCGACCCTTTCTTTCTGCATATCGACGGCCGGCCTGCGCCCTGAGTTCTCGACAACACTTCAGGCTTTGCGCCCCCTCACGCTTTCCGTAAGCACACCGCAGCCTGCCGCTTTCCGCCGCTCGATCGAGCGACAGCAGACCTCGGCGTTCAGGAATCCTGTCGCATTTGTTCAATCCCTTCCCGTCGCAGTCGTCTTTAATCGAGTGGTATGCCGAACGCCCAGGCCGATGCCGCGTCAGCGGTCTGATCGCCTTAACGAATCAGCAGTGGATTCAGGAGAGAGACATGCAACGCTATTCAGGCTTCGGGCTGGCCAAGCACGCGCTCAGCCACCACGAGAACTGGCAGCGCCAGTGGCGCAATCCGACCCCCAAGAAACAGTACGATGTCATCGTCGTCGGTGGTGGGGGCCATGGCCTGGCCACCGCCTACTACCTGGCCAAGAACCACGGCATCACCAACGTGGCAGTGCTGGAGAAGGGCTGGCTGGGGGGGGGTAATACCGCGCGTAATACCACCATCGTGCGCTCCAACTACCTGTGGGACGAGTCGGCACGCCTCTATGACCACTCGCTGGACCTGTGGAAGGGGCTGTCCCAGGACCTCAACTACAACGTGATGTTCTCCCAGCGTGGCGTGATGAACCTGGGACACACCCTGCAGGACATGCGCGATATCCAGCGCCGGGTGCATGCCAACCGGCTCAACGGCGTCGACAGTGAGGTGATCACCCCCGACCAGATCAAGGAGATCGTGCCGGTCATCGACACCTCCAAGCGCGCCCGCTATCCCATTCTCGGCGCCTCCTGGCAGAAGAGCGCCGGCGTCGCGCGCCACGATGCGGTGGCCTGGGGCTACGCCCGGGCGGCGGACGCCCTGGGGGTGGATATCCTGCAGAACACCGAGGTCACCGGCTTCAAGATTCGTGATGGCCAGGTGTATGGCGTGCATACCAATCGCGGCGATATCGAATCCAGGACCATCGGCTGCGTCACGGCGGGCAACTCAGGCGTGGTGGCCAGGATGGCCGGCCTTACGCTGCCACTGGAGTCGCATCCGCTGCAGGCGCTGGTCTCCGAGCCGCTCAAGCCGGTGCTCGACACCGTGGTGATGTCCAACCACGCGCATGGCTATATCAGCCAGACCGACAAGGGTGACCTGGTCATCGGCGCCGGTATCGATGGCTACCTGGGCTACGGCCAGCGCGGCAGCTACTCCACCGTGGAGCACACCCTGCAGGCCATCGTCGAGATGTTTCCGATCTTCTCGCGGGTGCGCATGAACCGTCAGTGGGGCGGCATCGTCGACACCTGTGCGGATGCCTGTCCGATCCTCTCCAAGACCAAGGTCAAGGGGCTGTTCTTCAACTGCGGCTGGGGTACCGGCGGCTTCAAGGCC
>DATHXP010000224.1:0-3071 GCA_035459605.1 Halomonas sp.
CTCCGCTTATAAGTAGACGAATAGCGCCCTCGGCTTTACCGGGCCGAGGGCAGTCAGTGATCAGTAGACCGTAAAGGTTGCGGTATATTGGTAGGGTTCGGACCACTGCTCGTTACTCAGCCGGTCCATACAAATAGAACCGCCTCCTACGCGATTGGAGCTGCTTTCGTAAGCGGGAACGTAATATGAACCAGCCTCCACCATATAGAGACGGGAAGTGAACTCACAGCCCCCCGTTCCGCCCACACGCTCATAAGTCACTTCAAACGTTTCGTCAATGACAATAAAGCTATGCTGTAGAGAAATAGTCTCGGTTCCCCTGCTGCAATAGTGTTAGGTGCGTTCCACGGACCAGAGGTTTTTTGTAGAGGGTAAGAAGAGAGATTTGTTATGATGATCTCAGATGTCCCGCCTCGTGACGAACTGGACACGCTAGCACTCACTACGGCAGAGATCAGGCTGAGCGTGAGCAATAGCACGGGGTAAAATAAGCTTCGTTGGATTTTCACGGCCTTCTCCAGACATTAGTGCAACCCAGTGGTGGGTTTTCGCTTTCGCGCCAGTACCGAGTGGCCATCACCCGTCCATGATCCACCGGCCAGCGCTCCAAGGAGGTGTTCTATGAGCCAGCTCATGAGAGAGCCGGCGCGTAAGCTTTTGAACACCGCCTACCAAGGGATATCGGCACAATATGAAAAGACTTTAGGAAACGCTGAAGTGTCCCTCCTGAGCTGCACAAATTCCACTGTATCTGCCTGATCGCCACCAAGGGGGTAGAATCTGACCAACCCGACACCGTCTGACAGAGACATCCGATGAAAACAAATATTTACACGTCTCCAGCCCCCATTAGCTGGCTGGTGGCGTGGAGCACGATGATCCCTTCGTGCTGAGTGCCAGCGACTCCGCCGCTTCGATGCCCGCTTCCTCAGCGAGGGCGCGGAAGTCGTCGTGCAGCAGCTCGGCGTGGACGAAGGCGCAGCCGTTGAGGCTGTAGCGCCTCAGCCATACCGCCAGGACGTCGAAGATGGCAGCGAGGGCGTCGAAGACGGCCAGCGAGGGCGGCGTTTGCGGATGCGCTTCGATCCACTCCCCCAGCCAGACCAATAACGCTCATCCCGCTCGCCGAGGTAGGCGCAGACCAGCGCGTTCTTGGCACCAAACCGATCGTAGACCGTCTTCTTCGTCACGCCCGCTTCGGCCGCGCCATCAACGTTTGACGGCTCCAGCCGGGCACACAGCAAGTGTTCGCCGTACAACGGCAGATAGTAGCAGCAGCGGTAGTAGCCGTGGGAGAAGCGGCCTTCCTGATGGCCGCGCGACGGTTCAGTGTGCTCGGCTCCGCCAGGGGATAACCCCGGTCGCGCTGGCGGGCACACTGCTGTTCGGATTGCGGTGATCGGTGAAACAGGCGGCGACCCTACTTAGCAGCCCGAGCCGCTGAGATCGACTTTCCGAAGCAGTAGTCCGCCACCGTCCGAACTGATCCGACCCCCGTCGAAACGACTCACGACGTCCCGTCGTCCGAGGGCGTGAGATTCAAGCTGGCGAGAGCACACTCTGTGGTCATAGGTCTCTCCTCTTTGTTGTGTATAAGTGTTTGATAACTCTTACGTTATGCACTAGACAGAGGCCTATTTCTATATAGGTGGTGAGATTTCCGGGCTAGATCCAGCGTGTCCTCGCCTTCCAGCAGCTGCTTGGCGGCGCGCAGCTGCTCCTTATAGTGGCGCGGCATGGCGGCACGAAGGCGCGCGCAGAGCTGCTCGCCCAGCGATGCGCCGAGGCAGCGGGCGATAGCCTGCTCCAACTCCGCCTCCTGCTGGCGATGGTCGCGGTAGTGTGCCTCGTTGCGCAGGGTGCGACCCTTGCCCAGGTGCAGGGCGTGGGTGGCGATCTCGTCGCCGCTTTCCAGATCGTGGATCGCCAGGCGATCATCCGCTTCCCGCACCCCGACGCGGCCCTGCTGGTAGGCCATCGGCACCGAGTACTTGTTGGCCTTCCAGGCGATCAGGCCGGTCTTGTCGACCCGGCGCGGTGCCAGACCGTCGGCCTCACGGCCCACGCAAGTCGGCGTCAGGTAGGGCCGCAGGTGAGCCCGCTCCTCGGCATCGAAGTACGCCTTCGGCTGCTGGCCGGTGGTGCCGTGGGTACGCACGTTAGCGACCTCATCGAGCCACTGTTGCACATACGCCCGCAGGTCGGCCTCGTCCCGGAACGTCTCGCCGTAGAAGGCATCCTGCTTGGCATACTTCACCCCGGCCTCGACCTTGCCCTTGCTCTCCGGGTCGTAGCCGCAGCAGGCATGGATCCGGAAGCCGGCGGTGGTGGCGTACTCATGGAAGCGCTGGTTCACCTCCAGCTCGCGGAACTGCTCGCTGATCACCACCATCTTGGTCTGATCGTAGACGCACTCCTCGGGTAGGCCGCCGAAGTAGCGGAAGGCCTCGTCGTGCAGGCGGATGAAGGTGGTGGTGTCGAGCGGTGACAGGCTGACGCCGACGTAGGTCAGCCGCGAGTAGGAAAGCACGAACACCACGAAGTACAGGGGGCGCGGCTCGCCGCCGATCATCACCTCGCGCAGCTCGCCCGGATCCACCTGGCACTGCACGCCGGGCACCATGTCGAGCACCGGTTCGTAGTAGCGCCGTTGCCGGCTGGCCACCGTGCTCTTCACCTGCTGCACGTAGCGGCGCAGAGTACGCTCCGAGACCGCCAGCTCGCCGACCTTCTCGCGCAGCTTGCGGGCGACCTTGACGCTGCTCAGCCGGGGGAAGGTGCGCAGCAGGTAGACGATGTAGTCGCGATGGGAATCGAGCTTCTTCTCACGCTCCCGGTTCGACTGCGCCGCCTCGATGGCGGCCTCGTCCTGGCGGAGGTACTTGCGGACGGTGTTGCGTGAGATGCCCAGCTCCTGGCCGATGGCACGTATCGACAGGCCCTGTCCGTCATCGTGTAACGCTTTGATCTTGTGAATCATTCCCCAGTCCTTCACATCTCCGTCCCGACCCTTGGCTGAGCCGACACGGTAGGTGGATGGTGGCAGCGCTGCCACCTCGGGGGTGGGTCAA
>DATHXP010000225.1:0-6485 GCA_035459605.1 Halomonas sp.
GCTCGCGTCGACCCTGCTCAGGGCGGTCGACATCTGCTCGATGCGCTCGTCCATGGCATGAATGTGGTCGAACATAGCCTGCATCGAACGCGCCACCGGGTCGGGCATGTCCTCGCTGACGCCGTAGGCATCGAAGCCGAATTTCTGGCGGATGGACTCGCGCCGGGCCGGGTCCACGTCGGGCCTTTGCTGGGTGTCCGGCTCGGCGCGCTTGACGATCTTGCCGGGAATGCCGACCACGGTCGCTTCGGCGGGAACCTCCTTGGTGATCACGGCGTTGGAGCCGATCTTGGCACCGTCGCCGACCGTGAAGGGGCCGAGGATCTTGGCGCCGGCGCCGACGATGACGCCGTTGCCCAGGGTAGGGTGACGCTTGCCCTTGTTCCAGCTGGTGCCGCCCAGGGTAACGCCCTGATACAGGGTGACATCGTCGCCGATCTCGGTGGTCTCACCGATCACCACCCCCATGCCGTGGTCGATGAAGAAGCGTCGGCCGATCTGGGCGCCGGGATGAATCTCGATGCCGGTCAGCCAGCGTGCCAGGGTCGAGATGGTCCGCGCCAGCCACTTCAGATTGTGCCGCCACAGCCGGTGGGCGAGGCGGTGCCACAGCAGGGCATGCAGTCCCGGATAGTTGGTCAGTACCTCGAGGACGTTGCGCGCCGCGGGGTCTCGGTCAAATACGCTGTTGATGTCTTCGCGCAGGCGTTGAAACATGAAGAACGGTCCTTGTCACGACGAGGTGGGTTCTCGTCATGGTGGTTGGAAGAAGCGAGGCTTCAGGGCGTCTCGTTGTTGAGATTGTTGAGGGGCGTCGCCCCTTTCATCAGCGGCTGCTCAGCGACGGCCGCCTGGCGCTCGGTGGCGGTCAGAATGCCGCGCAGGATGTTGATCTCCAAGCGTTCGGGGCGCGCGCGCAGCGTGAAGCGCCGCAGCCGTGCCATCAGCTGGCGCGGCGCGGCCGGGTCGTGAAAGCCGATCGCGATCAGCGTGCGCTCCAGGTGGTGAAAGTAGCCTTCAAGCTCGCCATGGGTGGCCGGTGCCAGCTCATCGCCTCGCGCCTTCCCCAAGGCCTGGTCCGAGGTTCGCTCGAGCCCGCGGTCGTTTGCGGCAAGCCATGCCAGCCGGCATTCGTAGGCCAGCACCTGGACGGCAGCGGCCAGGTTCAAGGAACTGAAGTCGGGGTTGGTCGGGATATGCACGTGGGCGTGGCAGCGCTGCAGCTCGCCGTTGGAAAGCCCGCTGTCCTCGCGGCCAAATACCAGGGCGATGCGGCTTTCGGAACCGGCCAGCTCCTCGGGTAGGCGCTCGCCCAGGGCGCGAGGCGTGATCATTGGCCAGGGCAGGGTGCGCGAGCGGGCGCTGGCGCCGACCACCAGCGTACAGTCGGCCACGGCCTCCTCCAGGGTGGCTGCGCGGCGTGCCGCATGCACCAGGGCGTCGGCGCCGGAGGCGCGGGAGACACAGTCGGCGGTGACCGCCTCGCAGCGCGGTGCGACCAGCGCCAGATCGGTCAGGCCCATGTTGTGCATGGCGCGGGCAGCGCCGCCGATATTGCCGGAGTGGCTGGTGCCGATCAGAACGATACGGATGCGCTCGAGCATAGTGGTGGGCCTGGCGTTGAGAGAGTAAAAGTCGGACCGGTAATCTTAACATATGCCAGCAGGAACAATGTGGCAGGGCAATCGCAGTTAGGCGCCACGAGGAGCGCCGGGAACAGGTCGAAGAGGGGGTTCGACGCCAGGGATGGCGTCGGTAGCGCCCATGGGCGGGTTCACAGCGCCCCCTCGCAGACTTGTTGCCGGATCAGCTCCGGGTCATAAGATCAACTGCAATAGCCCTGAACGATGCGGCGAGGCCGTGGCGTCATTTACCCGCATCTGCTAGGATTCGCGCCGACCCGTTCTTTAACAGTTCTTTAACATCCCCGACTCCCAAGGCCCGATCATGCATCCGATGGTCCAATATGCGCTGCGCGCCGTCCGCGGCGCCGGCGAACAGTATCTGCGTATCCGCGAGCGCATCGAAAATGCGCGCGAGGAGCACAACCTCGAGCGGCTGCTGGAAGACGCGGCGCGCAACGTCGAAACCCTGATTGTTCGTCAGCTCGCGCGCGGCTACCCCCAGCACGGCGTGGCGGGTCGTTTTACCCCGCGACGTGACGGTGAGGGCGAAGGTCGCGATGTGCTGTGGCATATCGAACCCTTTCATGGCTACGCCAACCTCAGCGTGGCATCGCCCGCTTTCGCCCTGTCGGTGGCGTGCACCGTCAAGGGACGCGCGGAGCACGCGGTGGTGAGCTGTCCCTTCAGCGGCGACGAATATCTGGCGAGCCGCGGCGCGGGTGCCCAGCTCAACGGCAAGCGTCTGCGCGTGCGTGCGGCGACCGGCATTGGCGGCGCGCGCATTGCCTTGAGCCTGCCGCCCAGCCGGCTGCGTGCGCGGCGCCTGCCCGACTACCTGACCCTGACCGAACAGCTGGCGCCTCAGGTCGAGCAGCTGCGGGCCAGCGGGAGCGGCCTGCTGGATACGCTGGAGCTTGCCGCCGGGCGCGCCGATGCGGTCTTTGTTACCGGTGTCGAAGAGCAGGATATGCTGGTCGGCAGCCTGATGATGAAAGAGGCGGGCGCCCTGGTGGGTGCGCTCAATGGCCGGCCGTCGGTTGCACCGGAAGAGAGTCTGATGGCAGCCAGCCCGCGCCTCTACAAGGTCTTGCTCAAGCAGCTGCAGCCGCATTTTTACTGAGTTTGCGCTCTGAAACGCTGCTCGTCTCTCTATCTGACCGACGTCAAGGCTGTCGCCGCGGCGCTCAAGGGTGTAACTTGAGGGTGCTGGCGACCCCTATGTTCGAGTCGCCGATGGCACTAGCCGTGGCGTCGGCGTTGAGGCCGGCCATGAACTTCTCAGATATCGAGGAGCGACGATGCAACCGCTGAGCTACTACTATTTCAACGTGCTGGAGAGCTTCGAGAAGCCTAGCGATGTTCCTGCGGTTCACATTCAGGAGGGCTATGACCTGCTGTATCGCTACGGTGGTCGGGTGGAGATCGACCTGATTCAGCGCGCAGAGACGGCCAATGCGCGGGGCGAGCCGTTTCCCTGGTACGAGGCGCTGGATGACGAGCAGCGTGACAAGCTGCGCCGGGCGCTGGATGACGGCAACCCCGCCAAGATTCTCAAGGTGATGCAGCGCAACGGCTATGCCAGTGTGCTGTATCAGCATGCCCGAAAGGGCTATGTTCCCGAGTCATCGGAAGCGGTGCGCTGACGGTGTTTCGACAGTCATCATAAAAGACAGCCCCCGACGCCTTGGCATCGGGGGCTGTCTTCATTTGCGGCATTGGGCGCGGCGAAGGCAGGGCTAGGGCAGCTCCTCCAGCTCCTGATCTTCCTTGGGGGCAGAAATCAGATCTTCACGCTTGAGCTTGAGCGGCAGCAGCAGCGCCGAGGCGACATAGATCGACGAGAAGGTGCCGATCACGATGCCGATCAGCATGGCGATTGCGAAGTTGTGAATCATTTCGCCGCCAAGCGCTACCAGCGCGATCAGCACCAGCAGGGTGGTTCCCGAGGTGGCCAGCGTCCTGGCCAGCGTCTGGTTGATGGCCTCGTTGAAAATCTGCGGCATGTCTTCGATGCGGCTGCGGCGAATGTTCTCGCGGATGCGATCGTAGATGACGATGGTGTCGTTTAGCGAATAGCCGATGACCGCCAGCACCGCGGCCAGCACCGTGAGGTCGAACTCGAGGCCGAACAGGGCGAAGACGCCAACCACGATGATAACGTCGTGGACCAGCGACAGCAGCGCGCCGATGGCAAACTTGTACTGGAAGCGCAGGGCCACATAGACCATCACCACGCCGAGCGCCACCAGCATGCCCGTGCCGCTCTGGTCGCGCAGCTGGTCGCCGACCTGGGCGCCGACGAACTCGGCGCGCACCAGGTCGACCTGCGCGCCGCCTTGGCGCAGCAGCTCGGTAACCTGTTCGCCGACGCCGGCGTCGAAGGCCTGCTGCAGGCGGATCAGCACCTCGGTGGAGGCGCCGAAGGTCTGCACCGCCACGTCCTTGAAGCCGGCGCCTTCCAGCGTCTGGCGCACGGCGTCCAGCGCCGGCGCCGCGGCGTAGCGAACCTCGACCAGGGTGCCGCCGGTGAAGTCGAGCCCCAGATTGAGCCCGAACATGGCGATTGCGACGACCGAGACCAGCAGCATGATGCCCGAAGCCAGGAAGGCCAGCCTGCGCCTGCCCATGAAGTTGAATTGTCGATTGGCGAGGGTTGTCATAGCCGCCCCAGGAATGGATGTGAGAGTTGTGCGCGCATGATCAGATCCACAGCTTCTTCACCGGCCTGCCGCCATAGCGCCAGTTGACGATGGCGCGCGTCACCATCAGCGCGGTGAACAGCGATGACAGGATGCCCAGCGACAGGGTCACGGCGAAGCCCTTGACCGGTCCGGTGCCCACCGAGAACAGGATCAGCGCAACCAGAAGCGTGGTGATATTGGCGTCGACGATCGAGGTGAAGGCGCGCTCGTAGCCGGCGTTGATGGCCTGCTGTACCGATAGCCCGGCGCGCAGCTCCTCACGAATACGCTCAAATATCAGCACGTTGGCATCCACCGCCATACCCAAGGTCAGCACGATGCCGGCGATGCCGGGCAGGGTCAGGGTGGCGCCGAGCATCGACATGGCGGCGATCAGCAGGGTCAGGTTGAAGGCCAGGGCGATGTTGGCGAACAGGCCGAACACCTTGTAGCGAATCAGCATGAACAGCAGCACCAGCGCCAGGCCGACCTGCACCGAGAGCACGCCGCGCTCGATGTTCTTCTGCCCCAGGCTGGGCCCGATGGTGCGCTCCTGGGCGAAGTAGATGGGTGCCGCCAGCGAGCCCGAACGCAGCAGCAGCGCCAGGTCGGAGGCCTCGGTGGGCGAGTCCAGCCCGGTGATACGGAAGCTGTTGCCCAGCGCGCTCTGAATCGTGGCCAGGCTGATGATGCCGCGCTCGGTATAGGGCGTGCGCACGCTGACGGACTCGCCGTCCTCGATCACCGTGCGCTCGCGGGTCTTGTGCTCGATGAACAGCACCGCCATGTTGCGCCCGATGTTGGTGCGCGTGGCGCGGTTCATCAGGGTGCCGCCAGTGCCGTCCAGGTTGATGTTGACCTGAGGGCGACCGTTTTCATCGAAGCTGTGGTTGGCGTTGGAGACGCTGTCGCCGGTGATGATCACGTCGCGCATCAGCGTGGCGCTGCGCGACGGCTGGTTGCGGAACGGGAAGGTCTCGGTCTCGGCGGCCGGCGTGTCGTTGCGGGCCTCGAGGCGGAACTCCAGGTTGGCGGTGGCGCCGATGATGCGCTTGGCGGCGGCGGTATCCTGCACGCCGGGCAGCTCGACCACGATACGATCCGGCCCCTGGCGCTGCACCAGCGGCTCGGCCACGCCCAGCTCGTTGACGCGATTGCGCAGGGTCGTCAGGTTCTGGTTGATGGCGTAGTCCTGAATATCATTCACGGCCGAGTCGGTCAGGTTCATGACCAGGCGCGCACCGCGAGGCTCGCCGTCTTCATTCTGGTACTGAAAATCGGGAAAGCTGCGGCTGATTAGCCGGCGCGCCCTGTCGCGATCCTCGGCGTTCATGAAGTCCATGCGGATCGAGTGGCCGCTGATCTCGGTGTTGCGATAGCGAATGCGCTCGCTGCGCAGCTCTTCACGCATGGCGCTGGCGTTGACTTCGAGGCGCTGCTTCACGGCAGCGTCCATGTCGACTTCGAGCAGGAAGTGCACGCCGCCGCGCAGGTCAAGGCCCAGCGTCATCGGCGAAGCTGACAGCGACTCCAGCCAGGCCGGCGTAGATTCGGCCAGGTTGAGCGCAACGATATAGCCGTCATCCAGCGACTCGCTGATGATATCGCGGGCTCTGATCTGATCGTCGGCGCTGTTGAGGCGAATCAGCACGCTGCCGTCATCGCGCTCGACGCGCTTGATGGCAATGCCGGCATCGGCGAGGGTGGATTCAATCCGCGTCAGGCGGCGTTCGTCCAGGGCGGCGGCAGAGCCGTCGCTGCTGATCTGTACGGCCGGGTCCTGGGGAAAGAGGTTGGGCAGGGAGTAGATCAGGCCGACGATGAGGACCACAAGTATCAGCAGATACTTCCATAGCGGGTAACGGTTGAGCATGGGCGCTCTGCCCTCGGGTTGCTGATGATGGTGAGCGTCTTGCCATCACGGGCACCGGACAAGGCGCCTCGGCGGGCCCTGCCACGATGATTGCAGGGCGACCCGCGCGACCGCAGCCGGCGCGGGAAGACGCACCGGATGAAATCAGATGGACTTGATGGTGCCCTTGGGCAGCACGGCGGCCACGGCGTTTTTCTGCACGTTGACCTCGGTACCATTGGCCACTTCCATGGACAGGAACTCGGAGTCGTCGCTGATCTTGGTGATACGGCCCAGGATGCCGCCGCCGATGACGATCTCGTCGCC
>DATHXP010000226.1:0-12008 GCA_035459605.1 Halomonas sp.
CCTCTTGGGACAATGCCCAGCGCGGCTGATATGCTCGAATCGTCTTACTACTGCTACTTCCATGATCGCGAACCGCCCGCAGGAAACGCCATGCTTCTCTATCGCACCCCGGCAGATTACCGTGATTTGATCCGAAGCGAAGAGCGCGCCCGAATCCCGGCGTCCGCCAAGTCATGAGCCATCAGGAAGGCGC
Organism: Halomonas sp.; assembly: GCA_035459605.1. GTDB lineage: Bacteria > Pseudomonadota > Gammaproteobacteria > Pseudomonadales > Halomonadaceae > Halomonas. Next base: position 194 of record DATHXP010000226.1, read on the forward strand.
GACACGCGCCGACGCTCCCGGCACGATTAGCGAGCAGAACGGCCGCTTTCGCGCCGCCGGGGACTGGACGCTTGTTCATTATGCGCGGCTGCGCCGGATGGTTGCCGAGCGCGCCATTGACGTCGAGCGACTCGATCTTGACGGCATCGACGCGCTGGATACCGCCGGCGCCGCGGTGATCGGCGAGCTGATCGGCGCCGAGCGGCTCGCCAACGTCGATCGGTGGGCGAGCGCGCTGCCGGAAAGCCGGCGAGCGCTATTGCGCAGCGTGGGCGAGGCCATGGGCAACGTGGGCGGCCCCAGGCCAGCTGCCGGCCAGCCGCTGCGCCGCTGGCTGGGCGACGTTGGCCGGCGCGCCGCCGCGCTGTTCCAGCACCTGGTCACGCTGCTCGGCTTCATCGGCCTGACGCTGGCGACGCTTTTCGCCACCCTCTGGCGACCGCGGCGCTGGCGCCCGACCTCCATGGTGGCTCTGATCCAGGAGACGGGCTTCAACGCCCTGCCGATCGTTGCCCTGCTGACCTTCCTGGTCGGCGCCGTGACCGCCTTCCTGGGCGCCACCGTGCTGCGCGACTTCGGCGCCACCATCTATACCGTGAACCTGGTGGCCTATTCGTTTCTGCGCGAATTTGGCGTGCTGCTGGCGGCGATCCTGCTGGCCGGCCGCACGGCCAGCGCCTTCACGGCACAGCTCGGTTCGATGAAGGCCAACGAAGAGCTCGATGCCATTCGCATTCTCGGCCTCGACCCCATCGAGCTGCTGGTGCTGCCGCGCGTGCTGGCAATGATGGTGACACTGCCGATCCTCACCTTCGTCGGCATGCTCAGCGGCCTTTTCGGCGGCGCCCTGGTCTGCCTGCTGGCGCTGGACATCCCCATCGCACAGTTTCTGGCCATTTTGCAGCGCGATATCCCGCTGAACCACTTTCTGGTGGGCATGGGCAAGGCGCTGCCGTTCGCCTTCCTGGTCGCCGTGATCGGCTGTCTGGAGGGCTTCAAGGTCAGCGGCAGCGCCCAGTCGGTGGGCGAGCACACCACCTCGAGCGTGGTACAGTCGATCTTCATGGTGATCCTGCTGGATGCGGTAGCGGCGCTGTTCTTCATGGAGATGGGCTGGTGACGGAAGAGCACGAAGCGCTGATCCGGGTCCGCGGGCTGGCCAACCGCTTCGGCAGCCACCGCGTGCATGAGAACCTCGACCTGGACATGTATCGCGGCGAGATTCTCGGCGTGGTCGGCGGCTCGGGCTCAGGAAAATCGGTGCTGCTGCGCAGCATCGTGGGCCTGCTGCGCCCCAGCGGCGGCACCATTGAGGTGTTCGGCGAAGAGCTGGGAAGCCTCTCGTCGCAGCAGCGTTCGCGGCTGGAACGACGCTTCGGCGTGCTGTTCCAGCGCGGCGCGCTGTTTACCTCGCTGAACGTGCAGGAAAACGTCGCCCTGCCGCTGATCGAGCATATCGGCCTTGAGCGCAGCGACGCCGAGGGCCTGGCCCGGGTCAAGCTGGCCCTGGCCGGCCTGCCAGCGGAGGCGGCGCTTAAATACCCCACCGAGCTCTCGGGCGGCATGGTCAAGCGCGCCGCGCTGGCTCGAGCCCTGGCGCTCGACCCGGAGGTGCTGTTTCTCGACGAGCCGACGGCGGGCCTGGACCCGATCAGCGCGGCGGGCATCGACCGCCTGGTCATGACTCTGCGCGACGCGCTGGGCCTGAGCGTCTTCCTCGTTACCCACGATCTAGACACCCTCTATACTGCCTGCAACCGAGTGGCCGTGCTGTCGCAGCGCCGCGTGCTGGTGGCCGATGATCTCGACGTCGTAGAGGCCACCGACGACGACTGGATCCGCGACTATTTTCACGGCCCCCGCGGCCGCACTGCCCGACGGGCAGCCCGTTCCTCCAAGGAGAGCTGAGCATGGAGCCTCGCGCCCACCACGTGCTGATCGGCCTGTTTGTCGTCGCCTCGCTGGCCGGGACGCTGCTGTTTGCTCTGTGGCTTGGCCGCTCGAATCTTGAGCGCGACCTGGCCTACTACGAGATCATCTTCGAACAGGCCGTCAGCGGTCTGGCCGAGGGCAATGCCGTCCAGTACAACGGCATTGCGGTAGGCGATGTGGCCGACCTGAGCCTGGACCCGGAGGATCCGCGCCAGGTACGCGCCCTGATTCGGATCGCCGCCAGCACCCCGATCACCACCGACACCCGGGCCCGGCTGTCGCTGGCCAATATTACCGGCAGCATGAATATTCAGCTGCAGGGCGGCACGCCGGACAGTCCGCGACTGGTCGGCACCCTGGAAGACCCCGCGACGATTGAAGCGGTCAGGTCGCCGCTGAGCACGCTGCTGGACGGCGGCGAGTCGCTGCTGGCCGGCAGTGACCGACTGCTGAGCAATGCCAATCGGCTGCTCTCCGAGGAGAACCTGGAAAACCTCTCGGCCATTCTGATCAACCTCGAGCGCCTGAGCGCCAGCCTGGCCGATCAGAGCCAGGATATTCAGCCGCTGCTGAGTCGCCTCGACGCCCTGGCGCTGCAGGCCGATCAGATGCTGGCCAGCTTTACCGCCGCCGCCGACAGCGCGCGCATCCTGCTCGACGCAGACGGCCGCCGGGCGCTGGCCAGCACCCGCCAGGCCATGCAGTCGCTGGCGTCGGCCGGCCAGCGGCTCGAACGGCTAGGCGCCGACCACCAGGGCAACATCGACGGCGCCCTGCGCGGCCTGGGCGGGCTCGATCCGGCCATGCGCGAGCTGCGCGAGACCCTTCGTCGCCTGCATCTGCTGCTGCGCAAGTTTGATGAAAACCCGACGGATACCCTGCTGGGCGGCGATGCCCTCGAGGAGTTCAACCCGTGAGAACCCTGCTGCGAGCGATACCGGTGCAATCCACGTCGCTGGTGGCGGCGCTGCTGCTGTCGGCCTGCAGCGTGCTGCCGACGCCGACGCCGCTGCGCACCTTTACCCTGCCGGAGGCGCCGCTGGAGAAGCTTCCCCAAGAGCGCCGCATCGCTGACGCCGCCCCCACGCTCGACCTGACGCTGCGCGTCGAAACGCCGCGCGCCAACGCGCCGCTGGACGGCGTGCGCATTCTCGTTCAGCCCAGCGCACGCGAGCTCAAGATCTACGCCGGCAGCCGCTGGCGGGACCGCGCCCCGGTGCTGCTCCAGGAGCGCCTGATCCACGCCCTGCGCCGGGGCGGCCGGCTGGGCGCTATCGTCGACGATAGCAGCCGCGCTCGAGACGACGTGCTGCTCAGCTCGCGGCTGGCGGGCTTTCACAGCCGCTACCGGCAGGACGCCCCCGAGGTCGTCATCGAGCTCGACGCCCAGCTGATCGACGCCCGCCAGGGTCGCGTGCTCGCCAGCCGGCGCTTTTCAAGCGTCCAGCCCGCCGACGGCGAGAACATCGAAGCCATCGTCGCGGCCTTCGGCCGGGCCGCCGACCGGCTCGATCGACAGATCGTCGACTGGACAGCGGCTCGGCTCGGCGAGGCCGCCAAGCGCCGCGCTACTGCACGTTTTCCTGATCGCTGAAGTACCCTTCGAACAGCGCCGAGGAGAGATAGCGCTCGGCGCTGTCCGGCAGCACGACCACGATGTTCTTGCCCTGGTGCTGCGGCTGCTTCGATACCCTGATCGCCGCCACCACGGCGGCGCCGCAGGAAATGCCGCTCAGAATGCCTTCTTCGCGCATCAGCCGATGGGTCATGGCGATCGCCTCGTCGTTGCCCACCTGCTCTACCTGATCGATCAGCGACATATCCAGGTTGCCCGGAATGAACCCGGCGCCGAGCCCCTGGATCTTGTGTGGACCCGGCTTCGGATCCTGGCCGTCGCGCACCTGGGTGATCACCGGCGAATCGGTGGGCTCCACCGCCACGGTGGTGATCGCCTTGCCTTTAGTCTGCTTGATGTAGCGCGACACCCCGGTAAGCGTGCCGCCGGTGCCCACCCCGGAGATGAGGATATCGATCTGACCGTCGCTATCGTCCCAGATTTCCGGGCCGGTGGTGGTCTCGTGAATACGCGCGTTGGCCGGATTGTCGAACTGCTGGGGCAAAAAGTAGGATGCCGGATCGACCGCAGCCAGCTCCTCGGCCTTGGCGATGGCGCCCGGCATGCCCTTGGCCGGCTCGGTCAGCACGATCTCCGCGCCCAGGGCCTTGAGCACCTTGCGTCGCTCCAGGCTCATCGAGGCGGGCATGGTCAGCACGATCTTGTAACTGCGCGCCGCCGCCACAAACGCCAGGGCAATGCCGGTGTTGCCGCTGGTCGGCTCGATGATGGTCATGCCGGGCTTGAGCACGCCGCGCTGCTCGGCATCGTGCACCATCGCCGCACCGATGCGGCACTTCACCGAATAGGCCGGATTGCGCCCCTCGATCTTGGCCCAGATGGTGGCCCCGTCGTTGACCCGGTTGAGCCGCACCAGCGGCGTATTGCCGATGGATAGTGAGTTGTCGTCGAAGATACGTGCCATGATCACTCCCGATTGTGATAAGGGTAGAGCTGAAAATTAAAAACAGGCGTTGCCGACCCGCCTGAATACTGGCAAAGTCTCAGTATGCAAGGCTTTTTGCCGCAGACTGTATGCGTGCACAGTCTAGAAGAGGCGTCTTGAATCGGTTAACGTTCGCTCTCTTTATAGCCTTTTTTCTTTATCCATTTCTATACGGCCCAATCCACGATGCGGATACTCAATTCACTGCCCCGCACGCACAAGTTACTTCTGTTACCCGTTGCTACCATGGTTACTGTGCTGGGTGTGCAGAAGATTCTCAATACTTTTGAAGAAATACGCGACGACCCGCCCTCACCGGAGACCGTTCTGGTTCCGCTGAGCAGCGACAGCATCCCCGGCATCCCGTCGCTTCAGCAGGCCCGCGATCCCATCGGTAACGCCATTGACATTGCCACTCGGGCAGTGCAGGCGTCACGCACTCCTCTTCTGCTGGCCCCCCGAACGCCACCCCAGGACGCTCTCGCGGGCACAGGGACCACCGTCCGGGAGAAAAGAGCCGAGCCAACCATCCATGAAGGCACTCGCCACATGGCGATTGTCATCGGCACCCTGGCCAACGGCATGCTGGCCGCCAACGAGCTGATCGTGCCTGACGCCACCTCCTACGAGGAGGTGAGCGATGAAGAGCTGGCGCTGTTTGACGAGGGCCCCTTCGCGGGGCCGATCGCGCTGGAAGATGAAATCGCCGCCGACAAGCCCTACGTGCCCGAGTGGCGCACCTACACCGTGGAGTCAGGAGACACCTTCGCGCTGCTCGCCCAGGAGCAGTTCAACATGGGCTACCGCGAGGTGATGAACCTGCTGGAGAAGCTGCCCGAGCCGCGCCTGCTCACGCACTGGCGCGCCGGCAATCGCTTCGACTACCAGCTCGACGCCAACGGCCAGCTGATCGCCCTGCGCATCATGAAGGACGCGCGCGCCGGCTACCAGATCGAGCGCGACGCCGACACCATCAACGTGGCCACCATCGAGCGCGCCGGGGAAGCCACGCAGCGCCTCTATGCCGGTACCGTCATCGGCAGCTTCGCCCGCTCGGCCCAGGCCACCGGCCTGACCAGCAAGGAGATTGCCGAGCTGACTCATGTGCTTGAAAAGAGACTCGATTTTCGCCGCGACAGCCGTCGCGGCGATCGTTTTCAGGTGCTGGTCGAATCCGATCTGATCGATGGAGAGAACCTCGATCCCCGGGTGCTGGCGGCCAGCTATGCGGGCGAACGCATGAACCTCACTCTGGTGCGCAACCCGGCAGACAATCGCTTCTACACCCCGGACGGCGAGAGCCTGGACCCCGCCTTCAACCGCCACCCTTTCAAGGGCAGCTATCGGCTAAGCTCACACTTCAACCCCAAGCGCCGGCATCCGATAAGCAAGCGCGTCAGGCCGCACAAGGGCACCGATTTTGCCATGCCCATCGGCACCAGCGTCCTGGCGCCGTCCGCCGGTCGCGTTGTCAAGGTCGGCAACCACCCCGGCGCCGGGCGCTATGTGGAAATCCTGCACGACAACGGCTACAAGACGCGCTACCTGCATCTGTCGCGGCCGCTGGTGAAGAACAACCAGCGCGTGGAAATGGGCGAGCGCATTGCGCTGTCCGGCAACACCGGCGCCAGCACCGGCCCCCATCTGCACTATGAGGTGCTGGTCAACAACCGTCAGGTAGATGCCATGAAGGTGCCGCTGCCGGAGAACCGCAGCCTCAGCGGCCAGACCCTGGCCGCCTTCAAGACGCAGGTTGAGCCGCTGATGGCGGCGCTGGAAAGCGGCGCGACCGGCACGGTGGTGGCCAGCACCGCCGGCAAAGATCCCGACGAGAGCTGAGCCCTCGTTTCTTGATCTACCTAACCTCTCGAAGCAACGCCACCCCGCACTTGACTGAGCTGCGGGGCGCCGCTGTTTTTGCATGCTCCATGTTCCACTAGGGAAGCGCTGAAGAAATCGCCGAGCGGCTCAAGCACAAGGCGCACGGCGCGCAGGAACCGGAGCCTATGCGGTATAGGTGAGGATTCCGAGCACCGCGCAACGCAGTGATTGAGAGGCGCAGGCATTTATTCAGTGTTTTCCTGGCGCGCCAGTGCCTCGATCAGCGCCGCGTCGCGCTGATAAATATCGGGACGAAAGACCAGCTCGCCATCCTCGCCCGGGTGCACCGTCCAGTAGTGCAGGATCACCGGCACGGAGCGCTTGAGATCGACGTTGCGGGTCGCTCCATCGGCGAGCAGCGCGGCGACGTCGGCGGGGGTGCCGGTGTCGTCGAACAGGTGCTGAGCCAGCTCGAGCACGCCCTGCACGCGGATACAGCCGGAGCTGAAGGCGCGCCGCTCCCGGGCAAACAGCCACTGGGAGGGCGTATCGTGCAGGTAGACCAGATGGTTGTTGGGGAAGCGCAGCACCACGCGCCCCAGCGCGTTGTTCGGCCCCGGACCCTGGCGCAGGATGACGCCGCCCGGATTCCACCAGTCAACCCGGCGCGGGTCCAGCCGCTGCCCCGAGGGGCTCAGCACGCTCATGTTCTGGCGGACCAGATAGCCCAGATCGCGGCGCACCTTGGGCAGCACGTCGTTGCGCAGGATAGTCGGCGGCACCGTCCAGGTGGGGTTGAGGGTCAGGTGAGTGATCGCCGAGCGCAGCGAAGGCGTGCGCCGATAGGGCAGCCCCACCACGATGCGCGAGCGCCAGATATTGCCATCGGGGCGGAAGTAGCTGATGCGGTAGCCGGCGATATCCACCAGCACGAAGGAGTCCGGCAGGCCATGCAGCAGCCAGCGGGCGCGCTCCAGGTTGGCCCGTATCTGATCGATGCGCTCGGCCACGGGAACGTTCAGGGCCGCCCGGGTCTGCGGGCCGACGATTCCGTCCACCTCCAGCAGGTGGCGCCGCTGGAAGCGCCGCACGGCGTCCTCCAGGCGGTCGTCATAGCGGCGCAGCGCCGGCGATTCATTCTCCGCACCCGCAAACGGATCCGCCACCATCACCTCCAGCTCGCCGATGATCGCCAGGCGCGCGCGCAGCAGCGCGACATCCTCATGGCTCTCCCCGGGGCGCAGCGACTGCGCGCGCGCGGGCAGCATCGGCCAGCCGCCCTGGCGCTCGATGTGGCGATAGCGGGCCAGGCCCGCCCGCAGGCGCTCGTAGGGCGCCGCCGCAGGGCGCGCCGCCGCGAAGGCCTGCTCGAAGCGCTGGGCGTCCACCGCCTGCGACACCGCCGCGAGGTCCAGCGGGGGCGCATCGATGGGCACCTCCCAGCGCGCATCGATACGGTAGGGGTCCACCTTGCCGCGCTGCAGGTGATGAAGCGCCGTCAGCAGGACGCGGCTGGCCTGCAGATCGAAGCGCGCCCGGTCATCCGCCGTGCCCCGCGCGGATTGCACCCGGCGATACTGCGCCACCAGCGCGTCCGGCCGGTAGTCCAGCGGGTTCAGGCCATCGCCATCCAGGGTGCGCAGCGCCGCGGCGAAGCCGGCGACGGCCTCGGCATCCTGCCAGGCGGGCCGTCCATCGCGGACGGCGTAGAGCTCGCGCAGGGCGCCCTGCTCCTCGAGCAGCCGCTCGGCCAGGGCGTCGGCCAGCGGCTCCTTCTCCTCGGCGACGGCCAGCGCGGCCAGCGAGAGCGCCAGCAACACGGCGAGAACCCGCTTTATTCCACTTGCTGACGGCATGCGTTCTTCCTCGTGCGTTGACAATACGATCTGATCATTATGCCTGACGCGCCGCGCTACTTTTATCGATGCAGGCGATATCTCGGGCGCGGCGCGTCTGGCGCTGCTGGACTTGGCCAGCGGGGGTGTCTACCATCTTTTCTGGCATCGAGAGCGCTGCGCTGAAATACTATTCGTCCGCAACGTTCGCAGCAGCTCATTCAGGACTCCTCACACGAGATAAACTATGCAGATACCCTTGGAAGTCACTTTTAGAGACGTGGAGCGTTCAGAGCCGGTAGAGGCAGCCGTGCGCGAGCGCGTCGATAGACTGAAGCGTTATTTTTCGCACATCATAGCGTGCCGGGTAACGCTGGAAGTGCCTAATCGCACCCCGCAGTACGACGTTCGCAACCATCGGGTGAGCGTTGAAATCAGCGTCCCGGGCGACGAGCTGGTGGTGTCGCGCGAGCCAAACGAGCATGACAACTTCAACGATATCTATGTGACGATTCGCGATGCCTTCGATGCCGCCGAACAGCAGCTGGAGAGCTACTCCGGACGCCTTCGAGATACGCGAATGCCGACAGAGGACGCCCCGCATGCCGTCGTCAGAAAAATGTTCGCAGACGAAGGGTACGGTTTTTTAATGACGCCGGACGGGCGCGAAATCTATTTTCATGAAAACAGCGTGTCCCACCCGGGCTTTTCCAAACTCCAGGTGGGAGTCGCCGTTCGCTTCGTTGAGGCGCAGGGCGATGAAGGCCCCCAGGCGAGTCTGGTCGAGAGCCTGGGGCGTGACGGCACCCATCTCTATCCCCCCGGGACAGCGCAGTCTTGAAGTCGCAAGCGCTAGGCCTGATCGGCAAGCTGGCGATCGCGGCGCTCGGCGCCGCCGCCCTGGCCGCGCCTGACGCCCGGGCCAATACCTTCGTTGCTCAGCTTGAAGCCAGCAGCAGCCAGCACAGCCTGCCTCAGGCAAGCGAGCTTGCCCGGCTGGCGCCGTCGGCCAACCCCGACGTCCTGCGCCTGGCGGTGCAGGCGCTGCGCTGTGCCGACCCCGGCGCCGAGCGCCTGGCGGTGATCGACTTCTCGATGCCGTCCAACGACAAGCGGCTGTGGGTGTTTGATCTCAGCGCGCGCCAGCTGCTGTTCAGCGAGCTGGTGTCCCACGGCAGGGGCTCCGGCGACGCCATGGCCTCGCAGTTTTCCAACGTGCCCGAGAGCTTTCAGTCGAGCATCGGGCTGTTTCGCACCGGCAGCAGCTATAGCGGACGCAACGGCTACTCGATGCGGCTGGAAGGTTTAGAAGCAGGAATCAACGACAAGGCGTTCGAGCGCGCCATCGTGGTGCACGGCGCCGACTACGTGAGCGAAGACTTCATTGCCAAAAACGGGCGCCTGGGGCGCAGCCACGGCTGCCCCGCCGTGCCCAGCGCGGTCGCCGCGCCGCTGATCGACAGCATCAAGGACAGCCAGTACCTGTTCAGCTACTACCCCGACAGCGACTGGCTCGAAAACTCGCCCTTCCTGCGCTGCAATCGCCAGCTGGCCAGCCACTAAGCGTCCCGCTACAGCAGCCAGTCGATGGGCAGCCAGGAGACGATCTTGACCCCGGCACGCCGCAGCAGGCCGCTGTTGGGTTCGCTGCGGTGCGTAACTTCCCCTTCGGGCGTCTGCTCGTGCCAGATCATGTCGCCGTCTTCGGTCAGCGCGACCCGGTAGCTCTGCTCGGGCACTCGGGTATCAAAGGCCTCGCTCATCGCCTCGGCCAGCGCCGGGCTTGAGATCAGAAAGCCCAGCTCGGTATTGAGGCGCGCCGAGCGCGGGTCGAAGTTGAACGAGCCGACAAACACCCACCGCTCATCCACGGCAAAGGTCTTGGCGTGCAGGCTGGAGCCGGAGCTGCCGAAACGCCCAAAGGCGCTGGTGTGGCTCATCATGGCCAGGGCGCTGCTGCGCTTGAGCTCATACAGCTGCACGCCGGCCTCAAGCAGGTCGCGGCGACGCTTGGCGTAGCCGGCATGCACAATCGCCATGTCGGTGGCCTCCAGAGCGTTGGTCAGCACCCTGACCTGAACGCCCTGCCGCACCAGCTCGGCCAGCCACTCGGTGCCTTCGGCCATGGGCACAAAATAGGGAGACACCAGTTCGAGCTGGCGCGTCGGCCCCGACAGCAGATCGCCAAGCCGGCTGGTCAGCAGCTCCTGCTCATCCGCCTCGTTCAGGCCCTTGGCCGGATCGTCGCTGACCATCTGCGTCTCGGCCCACTCCAGCTCCAGCTCGCCGCGCGCCAGCCGGGTGACCAGGTCGCTTCTGGCCAGCGCCAGCAGATACATCCCGGACGTGGCGGAGCCTCTCAGCCGGTCGGCTCGCGCGGCGATCTGATCGAGCCCTTCGCGCCCCACGCTGTCGATCAGCCGGCTGGCCGGATAGGAGGAGCGGCTGGCCCAGTAGCGGTCGAAATCTTCGGATACGTGCTGCACCACCGGGCCGATGGCCATCACGTCCAGATCGGAGAACAGCACGTCTTCGGCGGCACCGAAGTACTCGTCGCCGACGTTGCGCCCGCCGATGATGGTGACCTGATTGTCGATGGTGAACGACTTGTTGTGCATGCGCCGATTGGCACGCGAGAAATCGGTAAGATAGCCGACGGGGCGCGGCGTGCGCACCACAAAGGGGTTGAACAGACGCACTTCGATGCCCGAATGGGCATCCAGCGCCGCCAGGGTGGCATCCAGGCCCACGGTGTTATTGTCGTCAAGCAGCAGCCTGACTCGCACCCCGCGATCGGCAGCGCGCCGCACGACGTCAAACAGCAGGCTGCCCGAAATATCGTTGTGCCAGATATAGTACTGCAGATCGAGGGTCTGCTCGGCGGCTTCCGCCAGCAGCACCCTGGCCGCAAAGGCCTCGCGCGCGTCCGCCAGCGGGTAAATACCGCTGCGCTCGGGGTGGGCGTCCACCCTGGGTCCGACCAGCTGCCCCAGCCGGGTGTCGCGCGCATGCTCAAGCGCCAGCGCCCGGGTCTCGCTGCGCCCTTCAAGCGACGGCAGGGCGCAGCCGCCGAGCAGCGCGCTCAAGGCCAGCGCTGCCAGGGCTCGACTTCGGGACGCTACCTGCCCGGCGGATGATTCGGGCCTGGCCGCGTGGGGCGGTGAAGGCCTTGGCGTGGTGTGCATGACCAACCTGTGCGCGTAGGGTTCAAACGCCGCACATCATACCCCAGCCGCCGGTCCGTCGCTGTTTGAAACGCGCAGCGGCTTGCAGGCGGGGGTAAACTGCCCATCATGGAGCGGTGACGGTTTGATGCAGCACAGAGCATCGATCCTTGACGCCGACACAGTGACAGAACCCAGGAGAGCCGCGCCGATGGTACGCATTGACAAGAAAGCCACTCGCTTTTACGTGCTGGACACCAATGTCCTGCTCCACGACCCCGGCGCCCTCTATCAGTTCGACGAGCACCAGGTGGTCATTCCCATGACCGTGCTCGAAGAGCTCGACAAGCACAAGAACGGTATTCGCGACATTGCCCGCACCGCGCGCCAGGTCAGCCGCACCCTGTCGGAGCTGACCGCCAGCGTCGACCTGGCCCAGATTCGCGACGGCATTCCCCTGCATCGCCAAAGCGGCCCCGAGGGCCGTTTGCGGCTGCTGTGC
>DATHXP010000227.1:0-2760 GCA_035459605.1 Halomonas sp.
CGGGAAGACTATCCGACCGACGGTCATGCGGTCTGGCGCATCAATGCCGACGCCGCCTTCCCCTGCGCCACTCAGAACGAGCTGACCCTGGCCGACGCCAAGGCGCTGATCGACAACGGCGTCGACTGCGTAAGCGAAGGCGCCAACATGCCCTCCACCGCCGATGCGGTGGACCACTTTATCGACGCCAGAATCGCCTACGGTCCCGGCAAGGCGGCCAACGCCGGCGGCGTGGCCACCAGCCAGCTGGAGATGGCCCAGAACAGCAGCATGGAGCAGTGGTCGCTTGAAAAGGTCGATAGCAAGCTGCAGGCCATCATGGCCAATATCCACCAGAGCTGCGCCAACACGGCGGCCGAGTTCGACGCCCCTCACAACCTGGTGCTGGGCGCCAATATTGCCGGCTTTCGCAAGGTGGCCGACGCCATGATCGAACAGGGCGTGTGCTGAGCCGCGTACCGCTTAGACCGTGCGCGAATAGCGGCCTTCGCTGCGTGCCAGATAGGCATCGAAGGCCATGGCCGCGTTGCGCATCATCAGGCGCCCGGCGGGCAGCACCTCGAGCGCCGTTTCGTCGATGCGGATCAGGCCGTCGTCGGCCATCTCCTGAAGCTCGGCGAGTTCCGCGGCAAAGGTCTGGGTGAAGACGATACCGTGGGCCGCCTCGATCGCGGCAAACTCGACGCGCCCGTGGCACATCAGGGTGTTGATCACGTCACGGCGCAGCATGTCGTCGGCGTTCAGGCGGTAGCCGCGCATCACCGGCAGCCGGCCGCTCTCGAGCCGCGCCTGATACTGGGCCGTTTCCTTGACGTTCTGGCTGTAGCTGTCGCCCACCTTGCCAATCGCGGTGATGCCAAGGCCGATCAGGTCGCAGTCGGCGTGGGTGGAATAGCCCTGGAAGTTGCGCTGCAGGGTGCCATTTTCCCTGGCCAGCGACAGCTCGTCTTCAGGCAGCGCAAAGTGGTCCATGCCGATATAGACATAGCCGGCCTCGGTCAGGCGCCGAATGGTCAGCTCGAGCAGCTCGAGCTTGCGCTCCGGCGGCGGCATGTCCTCGGGACGGATCAGCCGCTGGGCCTTGAACAGCTCCGGCAGGTGGGCATAGCTGTAGGTGGCGATGCGATCGGGGTGCAGATCAATAATCTTGGATAGCGTGGCGTCGAAGCTGGCCACCGTCTGCAGCGGCAGGCCATAGATCAGATCCACGCTGATCGACGCGAACCCCGCCTCGCGGGCCGCGGCCACCAGCTCGATCACCTGCGCCTCGCTCTGCACGCGGTTGACCGCCTCCTGCACCCGGGTATCAAAATCCTGAACGCCAAAGCTCAGGCGGTTGAAGCCAAGCGCATGCAGCTCGTGAATCTGCTCGGGGGTGACGGTGCGCGGATCGACCTCCAGCGAGAACTCACGGGCCGCCGGCTCAGCAAAGTGAAAGGCAGCGTCCAGCGCCGTCATCAGCTCGGCCAGCTGGGCGTTGCTGAGATAGGTTGGTGTTCCACCGCCCAGGTGCAGCTGGGTCATGCGTCGGGAGTCGTCAAACAGCGCCCCCTGCACGGCAATCTCGTGCTTGAGCCACTCCAGGTACTCTGCCGCGCGCTCACGGTTGTGGGTGATGATCTTGTTGCAGGCGCAGTAGTAGCACAGGCTCTCGCAGAACGGAATGTGCACATAGGCCGACAGCGGCTTGGGCGTCGCGGCGCGATTGCTGCGCTCGGCGGCGGCGCGGTAGTCGTCCTCGGCAAACGCCGCCTGGAACTGCGGCGCGGTGGGATAGGACGTATAGCGCGGCCCCGGACGATCGTATTTTTCGACCAGGGGGCGAATGAACGGCAGGGAGTCGTGCATAGTGAAATTGAACCTCTGAGAAGCAAAGCCGGCAGTGCCACTGCCGGCACAGGGGTATATTATGCCAGCCCGGCGCCGGCGCGTCGGTACCTTTTCAATAGATAGCGGACCCGAGTCACGACGCGCACGCTGGCGTTTCGTGCCGAAACCGCTTCACTGTGGCAAAATGTCTCTGTAATACCACTTAACTCGCCTAACAAGGCATTGCGCCGGTACCCTCATGCGTCTGACTCAATTTACCGACTACTCGCTTCGCGTGCTGATTTACCTGGCCCTCAAGCGTGAAGAGCGCTCGACAATCACCGAGATTGCCGAATGCTTCGACATTTCGCGCAACCACCTGATGAAAGTGGTGCAGGAGCTCAGCCGCCATGGCTACATCACAGCCATCCGCGGCAAGCATGGCGGCCTCTTGCTCAAGCGCTCACCGGAGTCCATCGGGCTGGGTGAACTGATACGCCAGTTCGAAAGCGACTTTACTCTGGTGGAATGTTTCGGCGAGCACAACCAGTGCATTATCACCCCGGCCTGCCAGCTGCGGGTGATCCTCCACGAGGCTCTGGCCGCCTTCTTTGACGTGCTCGACCGCTATACGCTGACCGACCTGCTCGGCCCCCACGAGCCTGAGCTGATCAAGCTGCTGCGGCTCGACGGCCCGCCATCGCAGACCCAGCCCTGATACCCGACGCGGCAGCTTTTATGCGCCTGCTGACCCGGTGCGCCTTTGCTGCCCGAGCGTTTATTAACCCGGCAAGCATTTATGTCGGGTTAATAGCGGTACAGGGAGGTACCGCCGCCGGTCGAAGACCGGCGCGAGACAGCGCAGCACCAGCAGATTCACACATCTGCGCCCGTGGTGCGCTGGCGATAATCAAAGAGGTCAGGATGACCTATTTGATTGCCGAATTAATA
>DATHXP010000228.1:0-5577 GCA_035459605.1 Halomonas sp.
GGTGTGGCCTTCTTCGTCGTCCAGGTAGGGGTAGGCCTGAACGTAGAGGACGCCGTCGGACCAGCCGAGCTTGAAGCTTTCGTTGACCAGCCGCACCGTGGTGCCAAGCGGCAGGCGCGGGAACAGGTCTTCAATGTGCTCGGGCAGCATGCGAATGCAGCCGTGGGTAACCCGCATGCCGACGCCGTCGGGCTTGTTGGTGCCGTGGATCAGGTAGCCGGGAATACCCAGGCGCATCTTGCGGGTGCCCATGGGGTTGTCCGGCCCCGGCGGGACCACGGCAGGCAAGGGGTCGCCGGCCTCGGCGTGCTCCTTGCGGATCGACTGGGGGGGAACCCAGCTCGGGTTCTTGACCTTCTCGGTGATGGTGGTCTTGCCCAGCGGCGTCTTCCAGTCCATGCGCCCTACGGCGATGGGGTAGGTCTCGACCTGCTTCTTGTCGGGCGGGTAGTAGTAGAGGCGCATTTCGGCGACGTTGACCACCACGCCTTCGCGCGGTGCATCGGGGAGGATGAACTGCCCCGGAACGGTGACCTCGGTGCCTTCGCCGGGATACCAGACGCTGACATCGGGGTTGGCGCGCACCATGGCCTCGTAGCCGATGCCGTGACGGTGGCCGATGTCGATCAGGGTGTCGTCGCGCTTGGCGGTGACCTTGTAGACCTCGCCGATCAGCTCGCCTTCTGAAGGCAGCGGAAAGGCGCTGCGGGCTGTCTCCTCGGCCTGGGCCGCGGTGGAAAGGGTGAAGCAGGCGGCAAGAGCGGTGGCCAGAGTCAGCTGGCGAGCTGACCGCCGGGCCAGAGGGGGCAGAGCTTTGAGCATTTGGGCTTCCGTTCTGTCTTCCATTAGGGGATGGGCTTGGACGGCAGAATTGCCACCGCTGCCCCGAAGTGTACGACGTATTGGTGCGGGGGTGTGATGGGGCGGCGCCGTTATGTTCACGCCGCCTGTGTCTTCTGATTCAGCGAGTCGAGCAGCTCCTCGACAAAGCTGAAGCGCGCCGCTTCATCGGGCAGCTCGGCGCTTAAACGCAGGGTGTCGGCGCCTTCCAGTCGATAGCTCTGGGGCGATGATTGAATCAGCGTGACCAGCGTCAAGGGGTCGACCGGGGTGGATGGAGCGAACGTCACGCGCCCCCTGCGCGCGCCGACATCGAGACGTGCGATGCCCAGCGCATCGGCGCGCAGGCGCAGCTGTGTCTGGCGCAGCAGCGTCTTGACCGGGTCGGGCAGCAGCCCGAAGCGGTCGATCATCTCCACCTGCAGCTCCTTGAGCTCGCCGCTGTTTTCGGCGTTGGCGATGCGCTTGTACATGACCAGGCGCTGCTGCACGTCGGGCAGGTAGTCGGCGGGAATCAGCGCCGGCAGCCCCAGGCTGATCTCCACGCCCTCGTCCAGCGGCGCCTCGATGTTGGGGGTCTTGCCTTCGCGAATCGCTTTCACCGCGCGGTCCAGCATCTGCATGTACAGGCCGTAGCCGATGGCTTCCATCTGGCCGCTCTGCTCATCGCCGAGCAGCTCGCCCGCGCCGCGAATTTCCATGTCGTGGCTGGCCAGGGTGAAGCCGGCGCCCAGGTCTTCGGCCAGGCTGATGGCCTCCAGGCGCTTGATGGCGTCGCGGGTCATGGCCTTGGGCGGCGGGGTCAGCAGGTAGGCGTAGGCCTGGTGATGGCTGCGGCCAACCCGGCCGCGCAGCTGGTGAAGCTGGGCCAGGCCGAACTTGTCGGCGCGCTCGATGACGATGGTGTTGGCGCTGGGCACGTCGATGCCGGTCTCGATGATGGTCGAGCACACCAGCACGTTGAAGCGCTTGTGATAGAAGTCCGACATCACCCGCTCCAGGGTGCGCTCGGGCAGCTGGCCGTGGGCCACGGCAACCCGGGCTTCCGGGACCAGCTCGCGAATCTTCTCGGCGGTGGTCTCGATGGTGCGAACCTCGTTGTGCAGCAGGTAGACCTGGCCGCCGCGCAGAATTTCGCGCAGCAGGGCCTCCTTGATCAGCGCCTCGTCGCGGCGCTTGACGAAGGTCTTTACCGAGAGGCGCCGGGCCGGCGGGGTGGCGATGATCGACAGGTCGCGGATGCCGCTCATGGCCATGTTCAGGGTGCGCGGAATCGGCGTGGCGGTCAGGGTCAGGATATCCACCTCGGCGCGCAGGCTCTTGAGCTTTTCCTTCTGCGCCACGCCGAAGCGGTGCTCCTCGTCGATCACCAGCAGCCCCATCTTGGGAAAGCGCATCGATTTGGACAGCAGCTTGTGGGTGCCGATGACGATGTCGACCTTGCCGTCGGCGATGCGCTCAATCGTGCTCTGCTGGCCCTGTCGGCTCTGGCCGCCGGTAAAGCGCGAGATCAGCTCGATAGTGATGGCGGTATCGGCGAAGCGGTCGCGGAAATTCTCGTAGTGCTGGCGGGCCAGCAGGGTGGTGGGCACCAGCACCACCACCTGCCGACTGCTCTGGGTGGCGAGAAAGGCGGCGCGCATGGCCACTTCGGTCTTGCCAAAGCCCACGTCGCCGCACACCACGCGGTCCATGGGCTGGGCGGCGGTCATGTCGGCAATGACCGCCTCGATGGCGGCCTGCTGGTCGGGGGTCTCCTCGAAGGGGAAGCTCGCGGCGAAGCGCACGTAGTCCTGGTTCGGCGGCGCGCAGGCGAAGCCCTGGCGCGCCTCGCGGCGGGCGTAGATATCCAGCAGCTCGGCGGCGGTGTCGCGAATCTTTTCGGCGGCGCGGCGCCTGGCCTTGTCCCACTGGTCCGAGCCCAGCCGATGCAGCGGGGCCAGCTCGTCGTCGGCGCCGGCGTAGCGCGAGATCAGGTGCAGGTTGTCCACCGGCACGTAGAGCCTGGCGCCCTCGGCGTATTCCAGCGCCACGAATTCGGCGGCCTGCCCGCCGGTCTCCAGGGTTTCCAGCCCCTTGTAGCGGCCCACGCCGTGGGCCTGGTGGACCACCGGCGCGCCGGGGCGCAGCTCGGACAGGTGGCGAATCACCAGCTGGTCGCTGTCGGTGGCCTTGCTGCGTCGACGGCTCTGGCGCACCACCTCGCCGAACAGCTCGGTTTCGCTGATCACCGCGAGATTGGGCTGCTCGAGCCAGAAGCCGGCGCCGAGCTCACCCTCCGTGATGGCAAGGGGCATATCCTGCTCGACGAAGGCCGCGAAGCTCTCTACCTGAGGCATGTCGCGGCCAAGCGGGGCAAGGGTTTCTTCCATGGCCTCGCGTCGGCCGCGCGTTTCCGCCACCATCAGCACGCGAGTGTCCGGGTGGGCGTCGAGAAAGGCGCCGAGCGCGGCCAGCGGCCGGCGCGCCCGGGCATCCACGGCGAGCTCGGGTAGCGGATGGGCCGTGGAGGCCAGCGCGTGGCGGTGGTTGGCGTCATCGGTGAGCTCGACCCGGGGATGGTGCTTGATGGCGGCGAACACCTCGGCCACCGGCACGAAGGCGCGATGCGGTGGCAGCAGCGGGCGGGTCGGGTCGACGCCAAGGTTCTCATAGCGGCTGGTAATCGCCCCCCAGTGGTGCTCGGCGGCCGCGAAGACGCCGGGCAGCAGCGCCACTCGGGTGCGCTCGGCCAGGTGCTCGAATAGCGTTGCTGTTTGCGCGAAGAACAGCGGCAGGTACTGCTCAAGCCCCGGCGAGGGAATGCCCTTCAGCGCGTCGATATACAGCGGACACTGGCGCGGGTCGACGTCGAACAGCGTCTCGAAGCCTTCGCGGAAGCGCGCGATGGCCTCGGGCGACAGCGAATATTCATGGGCCGGCAGCAGCTCGACCCGCTCGACCTTGCGATCGCTGCGCTGGGTGTCCGGGTCGAAGGTGCGCAGGGTGTCGATTTCGTCATCCAGCAGGTCGACGCGCAGCGGCGCCTCGCCGCCCATGGGGTAGAGGTCGATGATGGCGCCGCGCAGGGCGTATTCGCCGGGCTCGAAGACGGTCTCCACGGCCCGGTAGCCGGCCCGGGAAAGGCGCTCGCGGAAGCCTTCGCGATCGAGCTGCATGCCGACGGCGAGCGTCAGCACGCGCCCGGCGACGTAGTCGACCGGCGGCAGGCGCTGCATCAGCGTATTGACCGACACCAGTACGATACCGTGCTCGCCATCCTGCAGCCGGCGCAGGGTGCGCAGGCGCGCCGAGACGATCTCCTGGTGCGGCGAGAAGCTGTCGTAGGGCAGGGTTTCCCAGTCGGGGAAGGGCAGCACCGGCAGCGTCGAGAAGAAGTCCAGCTCTGCCTCCAGGCGCTGGGCCTGGGCCGTGTCCGGAGTCACCACCAGCAGCGGGGCGTCCTCGGCCAGGTGTGCCAGGGCCAGGGCGGCGGCGCTTCCGGCCGGCGTTTGCCAGTAGAGGGTATCGCGAAGCCCGGCGGGGCGTGCGGGGTCGAGCGGCAACAAGAGGGTCATGGTATTGGCGGCGTCGATCGAGGCTGTTGGTAATGTTTCGGGCAAAATGCGCAGGCATCATACCAGTCTGAGATTATCTTGTAGTGAAGCGGGCGATTGTGTAGCGCGCCTACATCGGCTGCGACCATCACGGCATTGCCCTGAGACACCGCGACCGGGATAATGTCACCATCCCCAATCCAGTTAAGAGGCCTCTCGTGAGTCAGCATTCCCTCGATACCGTCTTCCAGGAGTGGCACGACAATCAAGCGATCGCCGAGCAGATGATTCCGCTGATCGGCCGCTTGTATCGCCATAACAACGTGGTGACGACGATGTTTGGTCGCTCGCTGTTCAATCGCAGCGTGATTCGTATCCTCAAGGACCACCGCTTTGTTCGCAAGGTCGAGGGCACCGAGCTCCAGGTCAAGGACACCTTCCCGCTGGTCCAGGCCATGATGGAGCTGAACCTGGGGCCGGCGCATGTCGACGTGGGCAAGCTGGGCGTGCTGTGGAAAAAGCAGGGCGGCGGCGATCCGCTGGCCTTCATGCGCGAGCAGCTGGCGCAGATTGTCGATGCCCACGAACCTGCTGCCGTTGGCGAGCCCCAGGACGTGGTGCTGTACGGTTTTGGCCGCATCGGACGGATTCTGGCCCGGGTACTGATCGAAAAAGCCGGCGGCGGCAATCTGCTGCGCCTCAGGGCGATCGTGGTGCGCGGCCGGGGCGATATCGCCAAGGATCTGGAAAAGCGCGCCAGCCTGCTGCGTCGCGACAGCGTGCACGGCCCGTTCGACGGCACCATCAGCGTGGATGTCGAGGCGCGTACCATCACGGCCAACGGCAACGTTATCCAGGTCATCTATGCCGATTCGCCGGCCGAGGTCGACTACACTCGCTACGGCATCGACAATGCCGTGGTGGTCGACAACACCGGCATGTGGCGCGATACCGAAGGGCTGGGCCAGCATCTGGCGTGCCGGGGCGCGGCCAAGGCCGTGCTGACCGCGCCGGGCAAGGGGGAGGTCAAGAATATCGTCTTCGGCATCAATCACGCTGACATTTCTGCCGAAGACCGCATTATCTCGGCCGCGTCCTGCACCACCAACGCCATTGTGCCGGTGCTCAAGGTGCTCAACGACGAATACGGTATCGAGCATGGCCATGTCGAAACGGTGCACGCCTACACCAATGACCAGAA